>JAAYCR010000037.1 GCA_012729675.1 Phycisphaerae bacterium
CCATTGTATTGCAACGTATCCCTTTTAAAAATCTGGCTTCGGTTGGGGGGTGTTTGAAAAGCATAAATCAGCATCGCCGAAGGCGATTCCCATTATTTTTACCCACAAATTATTCCGAAGAGCCAAAATTTATTTGACGATTGACGATATCAAAGCTGATCAGACGACCGTTGTATATTGCCAGTACATTGTTGTTTCCGCCAATGACGGGAGCCAGATTCATGCTCCAGCCGCGCCAGTCAAAATTGGGGTCCGTAATACTGAAAACAGCATTGCCTGTCTGTTTGTCCAGGGCGGTCAGTATTCCGCCAACATAGGCATATGCATACTCCGCATCTACCGCCGGCGTCCATTCGTCATACTGAGCCAATCTCGCAAACCAGTACTGCTGTCCTGTAAAGGCATCAAAGCAATAGGCCCCTCCGTAGTAGCCGCCGTTGACAAATACTCTGCCGTCATAAACGGTTGGCGCGTAATAATCTTCCCACTGTGCAGCATGTTTGGATTTAAATATCACTTCGCCGGTGTCCGCATCATAGGCTTCTAAATAAGTATCACTGCTGTGATTGCCCCATTGCATATAGACTATTCCATTGGCATAACCGGGAAACGAACCATGCCTGTGATGCGAAGACTTGCTCCAAAGCAGGCTTCCGGTTAATCCGTCAACGACATCAAGCCTGCTCCCTCGGCCTGATGTGAAAATTTTGCCGTCTGCCGCAGTAATCCTGTTCAGGTTGGGATTGGGCAATTGGACCTGCCAAAGCATATCAAACTGTTCCGGCCAAAGGGTGGCCGGCAAATAACCGGCGTGCTTGGATCCGGCCTGATACATCCCCCAGTCACTGGCATCGGCGGTAACGGGTTTCGGTATTACAGTTATGGTTTTATGAGTCTGCTTGGCCGTTTCCCCGTCGGCATACTGAACCGTTATGACGATTTGCGTTTCTTCTGAAACTTCGCTTGTAGCCAGTTGCCCGCTGTTATTGATCGTTGCCGCTGCGGAATCTTCGATTGACCATTCGACATTATGTGTAATATTGGAAGTAGCGCCGTTTACATATGTTGCTATCGCAGTATACGTAATGTAGCTTTCGGCAGGAACAATCGTTGGGCCGAAAATAGTGATATAATCCAATTCCACGCTTTCGGTGACATTGAGAACGTCAATTTCGGCGGTAACTGAATAGCTGAACTGTTCTTCAAAAACAGTCTCTGTAAAACTCTTTCCGCTCTTTAAAACAAAGGAGGCCTCAAAAGGGATGATTGAGCCAACGGGGGAAGATAACATATGAAATCTTGAATCCGCATAGTTGGCCGGCTCATCAAAGATTATTTCAGCCAGACCGCTGAGCCTGGCGATCGTTGATCCCTCGGTCGCCTTGAGAATCAGCGGGCCGAATACGTCAAGCTGAAAGTGGGCGGAGTGGTTGCCGGAATTGTAATCCGTTGGTTTCAGCATAAGTCCGTCGGTATCAAATTGATAGAGCAGTTCAACGCCGTGTCGTGAGCATGAACGGTACGTCATTATGCCGTAAGAAAAACTGCCTGCGCCGCTGGACCATGAACTGCCATTGTTCAGATCATAACTGTCGATTTTACCGACAATATTAAGAGACCCGGTGGGTGTATAAGACGCAGCGTAAGACGTTTTAATCCTGTCTATTGTGTAAGGGCTGTAAAGACTGTGATCCATTAACATCAAAGGTGTTGATGCCGTCTGTAATGGAAGCGATGAAAATTCGGTACCGGTATGGTTTGTCAAGGCATCCGTGTCATCGAATAGACTTCGGCCGTCAAGATCTGTGCATAGCGGAATAAAGTCTCCATCCGAGGTAACGGTTCCAATTGCATTCCCTTCAAGATCAAAAACGTTTTGTTCAAGAACAGTTGCTCCGAAAACAAGATTAGACGTGCAAATTCCAAAAAAAACAGCGGACAAAATAGTAACAAAATGCCTCATTTTAATACCTCCTGTGTTTTTAAAGTTGCTGCATTTGGGGTTAACGCCAACTGAATCATGGCTTACAAAAAGAGACCTCCGATTCCAATACCTTCTCGATACTCACCTCAATATTCGGGTCTTTCAAATTCACCCACTGTATGACCGCTTTCCATGCGAAATCTGTATGGGGCAGGCCCATCGAAAACGCTATTGCCCTATCCCTAGACAGAAATCTGCTAATCATCGCAAAAGGAATTCAATAAGAATTATGGATGTGCACCGATATCCAAGCCTCCAAAGGATTCCACTCTGCTAATAGGTCTACTCATGACAGTTGCCCATAAAACGTTCATGTAGTTTTCATATCGCCCTAATCGCTTTTCCGAAACATTATTTATACAATACACCCCCACCAAAAAGAATCAAGAACTTTTTTAAGGTTTTTGTCGAATGTTCGAGAACGACACCCTAAATACATGAAGACGCCGCCGACCCGTATCGTGTGGATGGAATAATTCAAAATCCGCCGATTTCAGGAAAACGAAAAAGGCTCAAATACCTTTTCTGTTTGAATCAAACAGAACTCTTTTTTGGAAAAGGTGTTACCCCTCCCTTTCGACCCTTCACGTTCTTCGTGGTTAAAAAATCCGTGCCCATCTGTGTCAATCAGTGTCTAAAAAACAAAAAATCCCGTTAATCCCGTCAAAAAAAATAATTAGTGCCCATTCGTGCTGATTCGTGGCCAAAAAACAAAATGTTTGCTATTCACAAAACATCATGCTATAATACCCCCCGATTCGGGCACACCGCCCGCAGGAGAAAAAAACATGATCAGAATAATTCAGATCAATTCAAAATCAAGAATTAAAAATTCAAAATTAAACCTACCCTCAGTATCCTCTGTATCCTCGGTGGTAAAAATAAGTAAAACTTGACCTTCTGACTCCTGGCTCCTGACTCCTGAAAAATGAACAAACAAACCCAATATCCTCTTTTGCAAAAACATAAGATCATATTCCACAACTGTTTACTGATAACTGACAACTGATGACTGAAAAAAACAAAGCCAATTCAAACCCAATATCGTGCCGGAAAATATTTTTATACGAACAAAATTTTCAAAAATTGACTTGCAATTTCCCGATAAATGTGTAAACTGTGAAGTTCCTCTTTTGTGAGATTCAGGACTGTTTATTACGAAATAACCGTATTGGGAAGGTTTGATTATTTATGATTAAAGTGAAGTCACGTGCGGGTGAGAGCATCCAGCAGATGGTCAAGCGGTTCAAAAAGATGTGCGAAAAAGAAGGTCTGATTCGCGACATCAAGCGGAATGGCTACTACGAGAAGCCCTCCGAGAAGAACCGCCGCAAACGCCGCAAATCCGAGCGGATGGCTCGCTTGGTCAGCGGCGGCACGCCCCGCATCTAAAGACTTTTTTCGACGAAACGAAGTACCAATCCGGACAAACGCACTCCATCGCGATTGTCCGGCTTTTTTGCGCGCAGAGGCTGACCCCAGTCGAAGCCCATTTCTCTATCTCCTTATTGCGCAAAGGCTTGTCGAACCATTTCCTTAGCTTTTTCCATCGCTTCGGGCAGTTTGCCGGGGTCTTTTCCGCCGGCTTGAGCCATCTGCGGCCGTCCCCCCCCGCCGCCGCCGACAACCGGGGCGATCTCTTTGACGATATCACCGGCCTTGATCTTCTTGATCAGATCATCCGTCACCCCCGCCAGCAGCGTGACCTTGCCCTCGCCGTCAGCCATCCCCAGCACAATCACGGCGGACTTGGCCTTTTTCTTGAGGCTGTCCATCGCCGTGCGTGCCTGCTCAATGGGAGTATCGGACAGAAGGCCGACCACCACCGTCGCCCCCCCGACCTGCTCCGCCTGCTCATAGAGCGCAGCCGCCTCGGTCATCGTGTCGCTGGTGCCGCGCTGGCCGGCGGTTTTGAGCTGTTTGGTCAGGTTCTTGTTGTCCTCCATCAGCTTGCCGACCCGCGCGACGACCTGGTCGGCGGGAGCCTTGAGGGTCTCGACCAACGCATCGACGATCTGCGCCCGCCCGGTCAGGTACCGCATCAGGCCGGGGCCGGTCAGTGCAGTGATCCGCCGCACGCCGGCAGCCACGCTTTCTTCCTTGATGATGCCAAAACCGCCGATCTGGCCGGTGGCCGAAACGTGTGTGCCGCCGCAGAATTCCTTGCTGAAAGCGTCGTGCAACGCATCCTCGGACGCTGCGCCGACGGCAATGACCCGGACCTGGTCGCCGTATTTTTCACCGAACAAGGCCGTTGCGCCAAGCCCCTTGGCCTCGTCAATCGGCAAAACGGACGTGGTTACGGGAATATCGGCGTCGATCTTTTCCTGCACGAGCGTCTCGACCTGCTGCACCTGGTCTTTGGTCAACGCCTTGGGCCAGGTAAAATCAAACCGCAGATAATCCGGGCAAACCAGTGATCCTTGCTGTTTGACGGCATCGCCTAACACCTGCCGCAGCGCCCATTGTAAAATATGCGTGGCGGTATGATTTTTCATCGTGGCCTGCCGATTCTTATCGACGACGGCGGTTACCTTTGCGCCCGCTTGAATTACGCCGCTGAGCAGTTTGCCGCGATGCAGGATACAGTCGGCCAGTTTCTCGGTCGTCTCAACGGCAAACGCCACGCCGTCGGATTTGATCATCCCGCAATCGCCGACCTGCCCGCCGGACTCGGCATAGAAGCATGTCTTGTCAAGAATCACCGCGACGGTCTTATCGGTGTCGGTCAGCGTGCCGTCTTTGGTCAGGCCGGCGGCATCGACCCAGCCGACAACCGTCGCCTCACAGCGGTCAGCGGCATATTTGGGCATATCATCGGTTGCCGGCAGTTCCACGCCGGATAGCGACACGGCCAGCGAGCCGGTCTTCTGGGCGGCGCGGGCGCGGCTGCGCTGCTGGTCCATCAGGTCTTCAAACGCCGCGGTATCCACCGCCAGCCCTTGCTCACGCGCCAAAAGCTGCGTCAAGTCCAGCGGAAAGCCGTAGGTGTCATAAAGCTGAAACGCATCCTGCCCATCGAGCGTATCCAGATTTTTGTCTTTGGCGCTGCGGGCGGCGGCGGCGAAAATTTCCAGCCCGCGATCCAGCGTCCGCCCGAACGAGGCCTCCTCTGCCTGAATCACCGACGCGACAAACTGGCGCCGCTCGGCGATTTCAGGAAACGCAGCGCCCATATTCTCAACGACGACATCCACCAGCCGATGCATAAACGGCTCATGCAGATCGAGTGCCCGGCCGAACCGCGCCGCCCGCCGCAGCAGCCGCCGCATCACATAGCCGCGTCCGTCGTTGCTCGGCGTAACGCCGTCGGCAATCGAAAACGTCAGCGTGCGGATGTGATCGGCAATGACGCGAAAGGCGTTGTCGGTCTTGTTGCCAAGTGTTGAGGTATATTTCTTTTTGCTGACATCCTGCATCGCCGTGATGACGGGCAAAAACAGGTCGGTGTCGTAGTTGCTTTGCTTGTTCTGCAGGACGGCGGTGATGCGTTCCAGGCCTGCGCCGGTATCGACATAGTTTGCGCCGAGCCGCTCCAGCGCGCCGTCCGGCTTGCGGTTGAACTGGATAAACACCAGATTCCACAGCTCGATATAGCGCGAACAGCCGGCGTTGACCGCGCAGACGTGGCCGGGTTCGTGCTGTTTGTCGCAGCGGCCGGGGCCAAGATCAATGTGGATCTCGCTGCACGGGCCGCACGGACCGGAGGCGCCCATCTCCCAGAAGTTATCTTTGCGTCCGCAAAACAGGACACGGTCTTTGGGCAGTGGAGTCAGTTTGCCCCACAACTTGGCTGCCTCATTGTCCGGTTCGGAGCTGTCGTCGGGATCACCGGCAAAGACCGTCGCCCACAGGCGGTTCGGGTCGATGCCATAAACACCCGTCAAGAGCTTCCACGCCCATTCAATCGATTCGGCCTTGAAGTAGTCATTAAACGACCAGTTGCCGAGCATCTCGAAGAACGTGTGGTGATAGGTGTCCAGCCCGACCTCTTCGAGATCGTTGTGCTTACCGGAGACACGAATGCACTTCTGGCTGTTGACCGCCCTGCCGAAGGTCGGCTGCTTGTGGCCGAGAAAGAGGTCCTTGAACTGGTTCATCCCGGCGTTGGTGAACAGCAGCGTCTCGTCGCCGATCGGCACGACCGGCCAACTCGGCACAAACCGATGCTCGTGTTCTTTGAAGAACTCTATAAACCCGCTGCGAATGTCATTTGAGGTCAGCACGCTATACGCTTCCAAATTAGATTTGGCGGGCACGGCCCACCTTACATTACTCTTCGGTTTCTTCTTCAATCAATCCCTTGGCGACGAGGATTTTGTGTTTGAATTCGTCGGCCAGTTCGGGGTTGTCCAGCAGGAACTGTTTGGCGTTTTCACGGCCCTGTCCCAACTTGACCTTGCCGTAGTTGAACCACGCGCCGCTTTTGTCGGCGACGCCGCACTCGACGGCCAGATCGAGCAGGTCGCCGACCGTGCTGATGCCGCTGTCGAACATAATATCAAACTCGGCGGTCTTGAACGGTGCGGCCATCTTGTTTTTGACCACGCGGGCACGAACGCGGTTGCCGACGGCCTGCTCGCCGCTGGTAATCGTCTGAATCCGCCGCACATCCACCCGCACCGAGGAGTAAAACTTCAGTGCGTTACCGCCGGTGGTCGTTTCGGGGTTGCCGAACATCACACCGATCTTCATTCGAATCTGGTTGATAAAGATCAGGCAGGTCTTGCTCTTGCTGATGGCGCCGGTGAGTTTTCGCAGTGCCTGGCTCATCAGCCGTGCCTGGAGGCCGACATGGCTTTGGCCCATCTCGCCCTGAAGCTCCGCGGCCGGCACAAGCGCGGCCACCGAATCGATCACGATAATATCGACGGCGTTGGACTTGACCAGCATCTCGGCGATATCCAGCGCCTGCTCGCCGGTGTCCGGCTGACTGATCAACAGGCCGCTGATATCGACGCCAAGCTTCTTGGCCCACGTCGTATCCAGCGCGTGTTCGGCATCGATAAAGGCCGCCACGCCGCCAAGCCGCTGGGCGCTGGCGATGGCGTGCAGGGCCAGCGTGGTCTTGCCGGACGACTCCGGCCCGTAAAACTCCACCACGCGCCCGCGCGGAATGCCCGACCCGCCCAGTGCGATATCCAGTGACAGCGCGCCGGTGCTGATGCCCTCGATCTTGGGGCGACTCTTTTCATCCATTTTCATAATCGAGCCGGTGCCGTACTGCTTTTCGATCTGGGCGATTGCTCGATCCAACGCCTCGTTCTTGGCCGTGGCAGTCGTTCCCTTTTCGGACATTTCCAGCGTCTTGGACGCGGCCGGTTTTTTCTTTGCTGCTGCTTTTGCCATAAGTCGATCCTTCGTCAATAGTTCTTAGTTCTAAGTTCTGAGTTTCCCGCCTGCACGGGAGTAACATTTTTCGTTCTAACCTCTTTCCCCTTCGTCCATCGTCAATCGTCAATGAATTTCGTCCGACTGACGACACCGTATTCCGGCCCGGCGCTGCTCAGGCGGCTTTCATACACTGCCACTGAATCGGCCCAGACGCTGCCGAAAATCTCCTGCTCAAAGGGCGCAATCGCCGCGGCCAACACGCGCCCCGCTGCGGCCGACTTGACCCGGCACAGCGTCAAGTGTGCGCTAAAGGCACGATTTTCCGCCGGCCAGCCGGCCTGCGTAAACCGCTCATCCAGCTCCCGCTGCAACAGTTCAAGCGGCTTTCCGCCGTCCACGCCCGCCCAGACAACCCGGGCCGGTCGCCCGAACACCCCGACGCCCCGGCAGGTCATCTCAAACGCCTCGACCCGAGCAGCCGTCTCCTGAACGATCGCGCACACCCGCGTAATATCCTTATCCTCGACTGCGCCGAGAAACTTCAGCGTCAGGTGCATCTGTTCGGGACGCACCCACGTAACCGCACGGCTGTCAAGACCGGCCGTCTGACGCAACGTTTTCTGCAGCACTGCCGCCCGCTCCAGCACCGCCGCATCCATATCTAACGCAACAAATAATCGCACTTCAGTTCTTAATTCTTTGTTCGTAGGATGGGCTTTAGCCCATCATTATAATATCCGCGAAATCCGTGGTTTCACTTCTTTAAAATTGTGTCACTTTTCGCAGCATATCAAACCGCTCATCGATCATCTCACGCGTTGCCGACTGGATGCCGTAAATCGAAAAATCCCCGATGGCAAACGAGGCCGTGACCGTCCCATAGACCATCGCGTTGCGCAGGCTGATCAGATCGACCGTTCCCGCCTGCGCCAGATACCCCATCAGGCCGCCGGCAAACGAATCGCCCGCGCCCGTCGGATCGATCACCACCGGCGTCGGATACGCCGGCAGTAGAAAGATATCGCCCTGCGCGTCATACATCATCGCGCCATGTTCGCCCTTTTTAATAATCACGACACGCGGGCCAAGATCGAGAATTTTTTTAGCCGCCGTGATCAGATTCCGCTGGCCGGTCAGCAACTTGGCCTCGCCTTCGTTTAAAACCAGCAGATCGATTCGATCCAGCAGATCGAGCAAGTCGTCCTTTTCGGTCACGATCCAGTGATTCATCGTATCGGCGGCCACAAACGTCGGCGAGCCGAATTGTTCAAGCAGTTGTATCTGCAGCAACGGCGCCGTATTGGCCAAAAACACAAACTCGCAGTCCCGGTAGCTGTCCGGCACACTCGGCGGCGCCTCGGCCAGCACGTTCAGCTCCACCGCATCCGTACGGGCCTCGTTCATATCGCCTTCATACGAACCGGCCCAGCGAAACGTCTTGCTGCCTTTGCGCAGCTCAAGGCCTTCCAAATCCACATCACGACCACGAAACGTCTCCGCAAGGTCAAACGGGCAATCGCCGCCGACAACGCCGAGAAACTTGACCTTCGCAAAATGGCTCGCACTCATCGAAAAATGCACCGCCGAGCCGCCCAGACATTCTTTATTATATCCATACGGCGTACGAACTGTATCAATCCCGATCGAACCGGTAACCAGTAATGACATCCATGTTCTCCCAATTTATCCTTGTTATTGAAATTGTTTCAGTGTTCGTTCAATCCGCGCCAGCGTCCGTGGCAGGCCGAGCATCTCGACCGCCTCAAAAATCGGCGGGCTGATCGTCGTGCCCGTGATCGCCACCCGCAGCGGCTGGGCGACCTTGCCCAAACCGACCTGCTTTTCCTCGGCCAGCGACCGCAGCATTGCTTCAATCGATTCCGGCGTCAGCGGCTCCAGCGCCGCCAGACGCTTGCCGACCTCGGCCAGTATGGCCAGCCCGTCGCTCTTGAGCAACACTTTTTGGACTGCCGCCAAATCATACGCAAATGCATCATCGGCTATATAAGCGAACCGCGTCTTTTGCTCGATCTGTTCCAGCGTTCGCGCGCCTTCGTTCATCGTGATAATTCGCGCCAGCATTGCATCATCCGCCGCCGCGACCGGCGACCGGACTTCGTTCAGATACGCCCGAAAATGCTTAACCAGCGTTGCCTTCGGCACGCGCTTGAGGTATTCAGTATTGAACGCGAGCAGCTTGGCACGGTCAAACAGGCTGTTGCTCTTGCCCACCCGCGACAGATCAAACGCCGCGATCAGCTCATCCCGATCCATAATCTCCCGCCCATCGCCAGGATTCCACCCGAGCAGCGCCAAAAAGTTCACCATCGTCTCCGGCAGATACCCGCTGCGGAAAAAGTCCAGCACATTGATCTCCGGCAGATGCACCCCCAAAACCGCCGCCATCGCGTCTATCGCGGGCATATCCGGCGTGCTTTCGCCGTCCAAAAACGCTTCCAACTCCGCGGCGCTTAGCCCCCCCCCCGCTGCCAGTTCCGCCTTATCCACATCGCCGACCGCTTTGATCGCCTTCACGAGTGCCTTAGGCCGCTCGCGCTTACTGAGCTTGCCGCCCGTTTCACTGACTGTAACCGACATGTGGGCGTACTGCGGAATGCGAAACGCCATCGCCTTTTGCAATAGCTGGTGGTTGGGTGTATTCATCAGGTGTTCCTGGCCGCGAATGACATGCGTGACGCCCATCAACTCATCATCGACCACCACCGCGAAATGATACGTCGGAAACCCATCGCTTTTCTGGATCACAAAATCGCCGATCTGCCCCGGCTCGAACGACACACTGCCGCGAATGATATCCTCAATCACAATCGGCTCATCGGCATCCACCGCAAACCGCACCGTCACCGGCCGCCCTTCGGCACGGGCGTTTGCCACCTCGGCCGCATCCGGAAACCGCTCCGGCCGCGGATAGAGGTTATTCGACTTGTTCGCCTCGGCCTTGTCCCGCAGCGCAAGCAGCTCATCGGTCGTATCAAAGCAGTAATACGCCTTGCCCGCGTCCAGCAATTGTTGTATGTATTTGTCGTAAATCTCCCGCCGCTCGGATTGGAGATACGGCCCGTGCGGCCCGCCCACATCCGGCCCTTCATCCCAGTCAATCCCCAGCCACCGCAGATCATCCAACACCTGCTGCATGGCTGTGGGGGTATTGCGCTTCAGGTCGGTATCCTCTATGCGCAGCAAAAATTTACCGCCCATCCGCCGCGCCAACAGCCAGTTAAACAGAGCCGTCCGAGCGCCGCCGACATGCAGATATCCGGTCGGTGAAGGTGCAAACCGAGTTACAATCATTAAACGTCCTTATTATGGCATCAGATTAGAAACAGAGAGTGTACTCAAGGGATTGGAAATAGTCAAGAATGTGATGAAGTTTTCGGGACGGTCACATGCTTGCTGTCGCACTTCCATCTCTTCGAAGGGATCAAGTGCTTTCAAAATGACATTAAGTCATTGCTATATAACAGGTTATAGTATATTTCAACGATCTCATCTGTCAACCGCATAAATCATATAAGTCAATTTCATATAGATAGTTATATCCTATTTCGACCCCGTCGGCCTTTTGACGGCGGCATCAATGCTAAAGTAATTTATTAAAACTCATTTGCGCTGTAGTATTAAATGCACTCGTTATGTGTAAGGGAGAAGGCCGGGTCGCCGGTGATTATCCTGTTGTTTTGATAAAATTCTGTATTATTTTGTGGAATCGGTTAAAATGGGTGACTGATTTGGTGTTATTTTGCGACTATTTGAATAAAGGTTAAAAACCCGCTGACCGGCGGAAAAAATAGATGATGGAAGAAGTGGACAAACAAAGTTACCTTGAAGAGGAAATCTATCAGATTTCCACGCTGGCGGCTGGGAATTTTGCGCTGCCGGTGGTACTAGACCGTCTGGCCGCAGCGGCAGTGCGCGTGACCAATACGACCGCCTGCTCGATGCGGCTGCTGGATGAAGAGGCCGGGGATCTGAAGATGCGCAGCACCTACGGCCTGAGCGAGGCCTATCGCAACAAGGGGCCGGTGACCAAGGACGAGCCGGTGATCCGCGAGGCGTTCGAGGGCAAGGCGGTGGTGCTGGACGATATGCGGATCGATTCGCGGGTGCAGTACCGTGAGGCGTCGATTAAAGAAGGGCTGATCAGTCAGTTGACAGTCGGGATGTTCTTTCACGACAAGCCTATCGGCGTGTTGCGGCTGTACAGTCCGGAGCCGGCGCGGTTTGACGAGGACGCCATCCGCATCGCCCGACTGGTCGCCAGCCAGTGCGCCATCGCCATCACCAATGCCCGGCTGTATAATGAGGCGCTCGAGGGGGCGCGCATGGCCGAGCAGATGCGGCTGGCGGGCATTATCCAGCGGCGAATGATTCCGGAAAAGGCCCCGTGTATGTGCGGGCTGGACGTGGCGGCGGTGTATCGGCCTTGCTATGAGATCGGCGGCGACCTTTACGATTTTCTTCAGGCCGACGATCATACGCTGGTGACAGGGATTGCCGACGTCATCGGAAAGGGCGTACCGGCAGCGATAATGATGAGTATGTTCCGCGGCACGATGCGGGCGAATGCCGACGGCGGCTACGGGCGGCACTCGATGGAAGAGATTATCCATAAGCTCAACGCGGTGGCGTGCAACGAATGCAAGGACGGCGAGTTTATCACGCTGTTTATCGCGCGGATCGATACCAGGGCCAACACACTGACGTACTGCAACTGCGGGCACGAGCCGGGGGTGCTGCTGCGCAGCGGCGACGTACACGAGCTGAACGAAGGCGGACTGGTGCTGGGCATTACGCAGAATACGCATTACAGCATTCAGACGGTGCCGTTTGAGCAGGAGGATTGCCTGCTGATGTACACCGACGGGCTGATCGACGCGATGAACTTTGACGGCCGGATATGGGGACGCGACCGGCTGATGGAACTGCTGCGCAACAATCCGACGACCAGCGCCGAATACCTGCTGCGCAACATTCTGGGCTATCGGCGGCGGTTTGTGGGGCTGGCCAGCCAGACCGACGACACAAGCATTGTGGCCGTGCGTCGCGATGTCAACGCCAACCCCCACGGCCTGGACTGCGGCTGCCATAAATGATCCCCTTGGGATTCAAATGGGCAACGGGGGCGACAAGCGCAACCAGAAATTATTTTGATGGGCAGTATCACGAAAACGAATCAAGCCCCGGAAAAGGACTTGCGATCACAAAACCGGGGGCGTAAGGGGTGGCTTTTTTTGGTGGGGTTGGTTTTTGGTTTGTGGAGGCCGTTGCGGCCGTGCCGGAAAAATCCATCCGCAACGGTGCGACGGCAAGCGACAGTGTCCTTGTGTATTAAACCGCCCTCAAACTCACGCCGCTCATGGAGATACTGGGGCGTTTTCTGGCGAAAACCGCTTGAACTTAGAGGCGTTTTGCGTAGGATACAGCGATTATGTTGACGGCCGTTCAAAATGCGATGCGTCGGTACTGGGGCTACGAGCGTTTCCTCCCGTTGCAGCAGGAGGCGATGACGTGCATCGTCCAAAAGCGCGACTCAGTGGTCGTTCTGCCGACCGGCGGGGGCAAGTCCCTGTGCTTTCAGGCTCCGGCCGCGACGCTGCCGGGGCTGGCGGTGGTGGTTTCACCTTTGATTGCCCTGATGAAAGATCAGGTGGACGCCCTGACGGCCTGCGGCGTACCGGCGGCTAGGCTGGACAGCTCCCTGTCGCCGTCGCAGCAGCGGCAGGTCTTTACCGCCATCGGCAGCAAGACGCTCAAATTGCTGTATCTGTCGCCCGAACGGCTGCTGAGCAACGGGTTTATCGATTCGCTCAAGGAGGTCGAGCTGTCGTTTATCGCCATCGACGAGGCACACTGCGTCAGTATGTGGGGGCATGACTTTCGGCCGGAGTATCGGCAGTTGGGGCAGCTCAAGCAGGTGTTCCCAAACACAGTGATTGCCGCCTACACCGCCACCGCCACCGAACAGGTACGCAATGATATTGCCGAACAATTACGCCTCAAATCGCCGGCGATGCTGGTCGGGTCGTTTGACCGCCCCAACCTCATCTATAAAGTCCAGCCGCGGAGCAACATCAACCGGCAGGTCTGCGAGGTGCTGGATCGCCACAAAAACGAATCCGGCGTGATCTACTGCATCCGCCGAAAAGACGTCGATCAACTCTGCGCCGAGCTGAATCAGCGCGGCCACAATGCCGCCCCCTATCACGCCGGGATGAACGACGAGCAGCGCAAATACAACCAGGAGCAATTCATCACCGAAAAAGTGGATATCATCGTCGCCACGGTCGCCTTCGGGATGGGCATCGACAAGTCCAACGTGCGGTACGTGATTCACACGGGGATGCCCAAATCGCTGGAGCATTATCAGCAGGAAAGCGGCCGGGCCGGACGTGATGGGCTGGAGGCCGAGTGCATCCTTTTTTATTCCGGCGGCGATTACGGCCTCTGGCAGCGACTGATGAGCGATTCGCCCCCCGAGGCGCAAAAGATTGCCAATGCCAAGCTCGGCGGAATGTATCAATACTGCACCGGCGGGCTGTGCCGACACCAGGCAATCCTGCGCTATTTCGGGCAGGATTTGGACAAGGGCAATTGCAGCGCCTGCGATGTATGTCTGGGCGATTTGGAAATTGTTAAAGACCCATTGATCATTTCCCAGAAGATTCTGTCCTGCATCGCTCGACTTGAGCAAAAGTTCGGCGCAGGATACACGGTTCGTGTATTGAGAGGGTCTGAGGATCAGCGTATCGTCCAAGGCGGTCACAATCAGCTGAGCACTTATGGTTTACTGAAAGAGCACCCCCGCACGACGATTCATAGTTGGATCGAACAGCTTGCCGGGCAGGACTGTATCGCCAAGATCGGGGAATACAAGGTTCTGACGCTCACCCCGAAGGGCTGGACAGTGCTCAAGGGCCAGCACACCCCGCGGTTGTTTGAACCGGCACACAAACCGGCCAAAGTATCCAAAGTTGCCGCCGATTCATGGGAGGGCGTCGATCGCGGGTTGTTTGAGGCCTTGCGTGCGCTGCGCAAACGGCTCGCCGCCAAAAGCCGCCTGCCAGCCTATCTGGTCTTTGATGATGCGTCGCTCCGCAATATGGCACGCAAACGTCCCTCCACACATGAGGCACTGTTGAATGTTCGCGGCGTCGGCGACAAGAAATGCAGACAATACGGCCAAGCCATCCTTGAGGTGATCGGCGACTATTGCCGCTAACCCGCCTCGGTGCCGGAACATTACAGCGATGGACCGCCGTGCCTGCCGTCAACAGGGTACAAGCGACCGGACATATTCGGATAGCGAATGTATCACGTTAAGACGGCGGCAACAAAGATATTATTGCACAAAACAGCCCGAATTGGAACAATAATCGACATTGAAGAGCTCTTCCCCCGCAGGCGTCGCCGAATAAGAATTGTGACCGGTTCAACGCAGACAACCATCGCCCCTGACGCCTTAATCGCTGACTCGGTCCCTCTTTTGTGCAAAAATCACATTAGCTGGGGTACTCAAAACAGATATTCCAACACCACCGAAATAATCAACAACACGCCGAACAGAAGATGCACTTGAGCGGACCGGACGTCGATGTCGGCCAGTTCGTTTGACTGTTCGGGCGGGGTTTGCAGGACGCGGCGAACATTTCGCCGGGCCAGCGGCTCGGTCAAAAACACCAGCAGCGACCAGACCGGCAACATCCTCGTCGCCCACAAAATCAGCACCAGCCCATAGGCCGCAACCACCAGCGACGCATACTCGGCCCGCGCCCACCGACGCCCCAAGACGCCGGCCGTGGTTTTGACGCCCGCGGTCGCATCGTGCGCGATATCCCGCAGATTGTTGCCGCTCAAGATCGACGCCACCAGGCACCCCACCGGCAGGGACGCGGCAATCGACTGCCATGACCACCGCTCCGTCAGCACAAAAAAACTGCCGACCACCATCAGTGGCCCCATCATCAGAAAGACACTTGCATCCCCAAGCCCGTAATACTTGTACTGCACCGGCGCGGCGGTATAAAAAAATCCCGCCGCCAGCCCCGCCACTCCAATCGCCAGGATCGGCCAGCCGTGGATTGCCACAAAGACCAGCCCCACCGCCGCTGTCGCCGCAAACGCCCCCAGCCCCGCCAGCAAGACCTGCCCCGGCGGCAGCAAACCATCCACCAGGACACGGCTGGAACCGAAAGTGTCAGCACGATCTACCCCCTTGCGAAAATCAAAGTAATCGTTGATCAGATTTGTTGCGGAGTGAATCAGCAGCGAGGCCAGAACCACCAGCGGAAACAACCCCCATCGCACATCTGTATCGCCCCCCAGCGCCAGCGCCGCCCCCAAAAACACCGGCACCATCGACGCCGTAAACGCAAACGGCCGCACCGCCTGCAGCCATATTCGCCAAGACGGCCGAGGCCGAACACTGTGTTGATCGTCGTTCATAAACGCTCCCAAACCCTCAATTGAGTTTCGACGATTTCCCATCGGTCTGCTGCGCAGAGCCGATGCCACCCAATCGCGTTTTGATCGTCGTTCATCAAAACTCCAAGATCGTTAATGAGTTTTTAGTTTTGAGTTATGAGTTTTGAGTTATACTACGAACTACGAACTACGAACTACGAACTAAAAACTATTTCGTCAACTCCCGCAGCAGCGTCGTCGCATAACAACCGCTGGGCAGCTCGAACCGCAATTGCAGATAGTCGCCGTGTTCGTCGCTGCCGGAAGTCACGTCGGCGCCCTTCGGCTGAAACCGCAACGGCCGTCGCCCGCCCCGCCCGCCGTAATGCTTGAGCCACTGCAAATCCTCAATGTTCAACTGCAGCGCCTCGATCAGCGGCTGCTCATACACCGCCGCCGCGTCGGTCAACTCCGCCATTCGCGAACCCGTCAGCGGCCCGGTCGGGCTGATCTCAAACCGGTCGCAGCGCGGCTGCTCAACCGCCGCATCCTCCACGCGAAAACACGCCCCGTTGTCATGCTTGTACGCCATGTCGCCGTTGAACAGTCTGTCAATATGCGGCATGCGCCTGACCAGCACGCGGTTGAACAACTCCGATTGCCAGGCCGCGACAAACAGCCCCATCAACTGCCGGTCAAACCGCAAAAACGCCTGCTCAAAATCTCCCTCTTCGCGCATCAAATCCTTCAGGGCATACCGGTGATCCCGAAAATTCGGCAGCCACGTCTCGTAAGCGGCCTTGTAATCGCCCTGCTCGTACAGCGTCCGCGCCTTGATGAACACCTCCTCAGTGTCCAGCTCCGGCCGCCCCAGCAGCATATCGAAAAACCCCTTATAATCTCGCTTGACCGCCTTCAACCCCAAAATGTGCGTGTCCTGCCGATACCCGAACCGCTGCGGCCCGAAATAGTTCGGCACGCCCACCCGCACCAGCGTTTCCATCACGTCCTGTGCCCGCGCAAGCGCCTCGTCCGTCGACACGTTCAGATTGCGAACGCGCAGTTTGAAGCGGTTGCCCGCCAGATGGCCGATCTTGAGCTTGTTCTCATGCCGACGCACATCCAGCACGCGGATCGCCCGTGATCGGTATGCTTCTACCTTTTCCGGATCGACATGCTCCATGGAAATCCACTGCCGCGTCACCGCCCGCGCATCCTTGCGCCCGGCGTACCCTACGTCGATGCGCCGCACGCCCACCCGCCGCGCAATCTCGGAAATCGCATCGGTCGTGGTCATATTGCGCTTTTCGATCAGCGCAAAGACATGCGTCCCTTCGCCGGACAAGGGGTATTGCGGAATTTCCTCCACAAAAAAATCTTCGGGAACCGTCTTGATCGCGCCGCCGACGCCGGGGATATCCTGCGTCAAATACGGCAAGCCCGCCTCAATCGCCCCGCTGTCGCTGTCGGATGGAGTCGAAATGTGTTTGCGTTTGCTCATTTTTGTTTTGCCACACAGAACACAGAGTTTACAGAGATTGATTTTACCATGAAGAGCATGAAGAACAGGAAGTTTTTTTATTATGTCTTCAAGAGCTTCATGTGCTTCATGGTAAATTCTTAAAATCTGTGTAATCTGTGTAATCCGCGGTTTCATTTTTACGGCACAAAGGCCGCAGGGTAGTGCTTGACCTCGACCGGCCCTTTGTCGGGCAAAATCACCGTAAGAACATCGAACCGCAAAGGCCTGTCTGACAGCTTGTACTGTGTCAGAAAGCGCTTTGCGGTTCGCGCGATTTTACGTTGTTTTTTCAAATTGACCGCCGCGACTGCCGGGGCAAACGCCTCGCTGCGACGGGTCTTGACCTCGACAAATACGACCACTCCGTCCGCATCACAAACCACCAGATCCAGCTCGCCGCAGTCAGCCGCCCAGTTACGGGCCAGAATCCGACACCCGCTGCGCCGCAGCCGCCGCTCGGCCTGCTTTTGGCCCCAGCGGCCCAGCCGATAAATATCGGCCAGCAGCCAGCGACGCACCCACGGCAGCGGAAAGCACGGCACGCGATACGCTCCGGCCGTTACTTCGACACGGTGTGCTTGCTGTGCCGCTGCGACAGACGCACGCCCTTGCCCACGCGGTCGCGCAGATAATACAGCTTGGCGCGACGCGACTTGCCGCTGCGGATCGGACGTATGTCGATGACGTTCGGCGAATTCAGCGGGAAGACGCGCTCGACGCCCTCATCGCCGATCATCCGACGGACGGTGAACATCTCGTTCATCCCGCGACCCTTGCGGCTGATGACCGTACCGGTAAATATCTGCGTCCGTACCTTTTCGCCTTCCACGATCCTGCAATGCACATCGACCGTATCGCCGACTTCAAAATACGGCGTTTGGGGTCGAAGACTTTTCTGTTCGACGGATTCCAGTAATTTCGTTTTCACGTGTCTATCTCCTGATTCTTATCTTTTTTTAGGTTGTTGTTGGGCATCCTGACGGGCCTGATAGGCCGCATACAGGTCAGGACGCTGCTGCTGCGTTCGCAGCAGGCTTTGTTCGTGCCGCCATTGGGCAATCTTGCCGTGGTCGCCGCTGAGCAAAATCTCCGGCACACGCATCCCGCGAAATTCTTCCGGACGCGTGTAGTGCGGATACTCCAGCAGCCCGTCGCTGAACGAATCGTTGGCCGCCGAGTCTTCGTCGCCCAGCGCGCCGTCCAGCAATCGCACCACCGCATCGATGACCACCATCGCCGCCAGTTCGCCGCCGCTGAGGACATAATCGCCGATAGACATCTGCTCGGCGTCCAGCCCCTGACGGATGCGTTCGTCAAAGCCTTCGTACCGACCCGCGATTAATATCAATCGCGGCGACCGGCTCAACTCGACGACCTTTTCCTGTGTCAGCGGCGCGCCTTGCGGCGTCAGCATAATGATCCGCCCCGGCTCGGCGCCCTGCGCCTGCACATGCTCGACACAATCGAACATCGGCCCGCACATCATCACCATCCCCGGCCCGCCCCCGTAAGGCGTATCATCGACCTTGCGGTAGCGTTCGGCGGCATACTCTCTGATATTTGAAAGAACTATATCCACGATGCCCTGCTGCTGCGCCCGCCGAAGGATCGAATGGCTCAACGGCGATTCGAACATTTCGGGAAACAGCGTCAGTACATCGATTCGCATCATAATCCGTTATGCCGACGCTTCGCCGGCCTTGGCGGCTTCAGCGGCCTTGGCCGCGGCTTCCTTTTCGGCCTTGGTAAAGGGCTTGCCGAGTTTGCGCGCCGTCTTGCGGGCGCGATCGCGACGGGCCTGCTTGGCGGCCAACTGCGGGCACTCGACGCCCTGCCTAACAAGGATTTCGGCCACCGTCTCGCTCGGCACCGCACCCTGCCCCATCCAGAACTTGATCCGTTCCAGATTCAGCACCAACTGCTTTTCGGCGTTCTTCTCAATCGGGTCGTAGTGGCCGAGCTTTTCGAGGATGCGGCCGTCCCGGGACGTCTTGCTTTCCACCGCGTTGATGCGGAAGAAAGGCCGATGACGCCGTCCCATCCGGGTCATTCTGATCTTTACTGCCATGGTTTTGTCCTTTCTGACAATAGTATATAGAAAATTTTTGCGTCCACACCGGACACAAAACAAGTTACTGCGAACTTAAAATTTAAAACCAAAAATTTAAAACCTAAACTTAAAATCCAAAACTTTGACTTATTCATTCTGGTTTTAAGTTTTTGACTTTAACCTTTAACCTAAACTCACTCTCCCCCTGCCAAGGGGGAGTGCCGCAAAGCGGCGAGGGGGTATAAAAACAACCCCGCCAACGGCGGCTCCACACTTTTACCTTTTACCCTTTTACTTTTAACTTTTTTATCGCGTAGCCATTGACAAATATCGCCGCAATGGCCTTGTCCACCTTCGCCTCGTCGGCAAGCTGTGCCACCTGCTCGTCGCTCAATCGCTCGGCATTGGCCTTTTCATCGGCCGTCATCATTGCTGCCAGCCGGCGGCACTGCTCAAATTCATCCCGCGTCGGCGCCGCCAGCATCGCCAGCTCACTTTTGCCGTCGGCGGTCTGAAACTGTGACCGCATCCGACGCCCGTAGGCATCATCCACAAACCGCTCCAGCGACTTGAGATACTCATCGATCGTCATCTTAACGGCGTTTTTTTCGCGGCGGCTTTTTGCGTTTGCTCCGCTGTTTGGTCTTGCCCGCCGCACTCATCGCGCTGAACATATCCGTTTTGCCGCTCATCATCCCTTTCAGTGCGTTCATCCCGCCGGCTCCGCCGCCGCTGATGGCCTTCATCATCTCCCGGCTGCGGCGAAACGTCTTGACCAGCCCGGCCACATCCTGCGAGTCGCGGCCGCACCCGCGGGCGATCCGCCGCCTGCGCGAGGCGTCGATCAGATCCGGGTCGCTCCGCTCGGCGGCTGTCATCGAGTGGACAATCCCCTCGATCTGGCTCATCTCCCGGTCGTCCACGTTCATCTCGCCAAGCCCGCCCATCCCCGGCAGCATCTTGAGCAGGCTCGAAAACCCGCCCATCTTCCGGACACTCTGCATCTGCTTTAAAAAATCATCGAACCCGAAGGTGCCCTTGGCCATCTTGACCTGCATCTTCTTGGCCTGCTCTTCGTCATACTGCTCTTGGGCCTTCTCGACCAGCGAGACAATATCGCCCATCCCCAGAATCCGCCCGGCCATTCGATCCGGGTGAAACTCCTCGATATTGTCAAGCTTCTCACCCACGCCGATAAACTTAATCGGCTTGCCCGTGACCGCCTTGACGCTCAAGGCCGCCCCGCCGCGGGCGTCGCCGTCCAGCTTGGTCAAGATCACCCCGTCCAACTCCAGACGGTCGTTGAATTCCTTGGCGCTGTTGACTGCATCCTGCCCAGTCATCGCATCGCACACCAAGAATATCTGATGCGGATTGGTCGCTTTTGACACGGCGGCAATCTCATTCATCATGTCTTCATCAACGTGCAGCCGCCCGGCCGTATCCAGCAGAACAACGTCGTAACCGCTTTGTTTTGCATGCTTTATACCGTTTGTCGCAACACGGACAGCGTCCTTGACGCCATCTTCTTTATAGACCGCAATGCCAAGCTGCTCGCCCAGCGTGCACAACTGGTCAATAGCCGCAGGGCGCTGAAGGTCATTGGCCACCAGAAGCGGTTTTTTGTGATTCTTGTCACGCATGTACCGGGCCAGCTTGCCTGCGGTCGTGGTTTTACCCGACCCTTGCAAGCCTGCCAGCATCACAATCGTCGGCCCTGGGCTGACATAATACACCCGCGTATCGACCGGCCCCATCAGCCGGGTCAACTCATCCTGAACGATCTTGACCATCACCTGTCCGGGGTGCAGGCTCTTGATGACCTCAGCCCCCATGGCCGCGGTCTGCACATCCTTGCAGAACTGCTTGACGACGTGATAGTTCACATCCGCCTCAAGCAGCGCCTTCCGCACATCCCGCATCGCATCCGAGATGTTCGCCTCGGTGATCTTGCCCCGGCCCGACAGCGACCGAAACACACCGTTCAGTTTTTGTGACAATGCATCAAACACGCTTTTTAACCCTAAAATCCACGCTTATTGGCCCCCCGCCGATAGAAACAAGCGTTCTGTCAGCGCAGGGAACCCGCGTCGAAACGGAAGATTGTATGCAATCGCATCCCCCTTTGCAAGCCAAAAATAAAGAATTACGAACGATGATAAACCAGAGATGTTCAATAGTCCTGCTCGGAGCTTCCAAAGATGACCCTGAAGGTGTTAAAATTGGGGACAATCGGGGCCATCGTCGGGCGGGGGCGAAAGGCCTGCGACCAATAGACCACCACGGCCTTACCCATCATATAATCGCGTGGGACAATACCCTTGCGGTAGCGCACGCCAAAATTACCAAGTCCCTCCATATCCCAAAGGCGGCTGTCGAGGCTGTTGGGGCTGTTGTCGCCGCAGACAAAAAACTCGTCATCCTCCAGCCGAAAAGGGCTGTTTTGTGTGGCCCGAATGCCGGGGTCTGTATAATGGATGTCGCGAAACAGGCCAACATCGATGACGTCCAGACCACCGCCGCCGAAAAGTTGTACCTGCGGCGGCGTAACCTGTTCGCTTACACCGGCCAGGTCTTTATCATTGGCTAGGTCATACATGAACCGCTTTTGCCCCCACCGCAACACCAGTCGTCGATCCACATTGGCAAACTCAAAAGACTGGAACACGTCCGGCACAATGCCGTCGGTCAGGGTGCGTCGCAATTCCGTCCATCGCCCGTCCTGATATTTCAGAAAGCTAACCGCGCCGTGAAATTCGACCCTGACGCCATAGAGTATGCCGTATTTTTCCAGAACGGCTCCGACAAAACTCGCGTGGTCACGCCCTTTGACCTGGAACTGCAGCATCAGGTCACTGCACATCGGCATCGTCGAGAACGAACCGCTGTCGTTATAGCCATAGATGGAGCGAAACACATCGTGATGGCTGGGTTCATACACAAGGGTGTGTATCCTATTATCCGATTCATTCAGCCCGAAATGGGCGGGGTAATCGGCATCAAACATCCAGTAGGAGTCTTCTTCGTTGACAAATGGCTGCCGCCATTGGCGCTGTCGGCGTTGTCTTTGCGCTACTTCGGTCGGCTGCATACCGGGAGACGGCTGATAGGTCTGACGATAAATCGGCATCCACAGCTCCTGCTGGACATTGAGGGGCTTTCGGACAATGCGACTGTCGATATAGATATCGCCGTCGATGATCTGCACGGCCTCGCCGGGCAGGCCAATGAGCCGTTTGATGTAGTTGTCTTTCGGATTGATAGGGTTTTTGAAGACGACCACGTCCCAGCGGCGCGGCTCGAAGAACTGATAGATGCACTTGAGAACAAAGACGCGGTCGCCGTTGACCATCTGCCCGATGGACCGGCTCGGCTGCAATTGGCCGCAGAGGGGACACTGGGGCAGATCAATCGACAACGAGTCGGACCCCGTGTCAAAGACCCAGCCGCAATGCAGGCAGCGCATCCGGTAATGATCGCCGCGAAGCGTCTCGGCCATGCTGCCGGTGGGAATCTGAAAGGCCTGAATGGCGAACGCCTGAAACACCAGCGCCAGAATGAACGCCACCAGCAGCCAGTCCAGCAGCGTAACAACCCCCTCGACGGTACTATGAAACCGCCGCCGGAAACTGCCCAACGTCATCGGGCTTGGACGCTCTGTCAGGTCTTCGTGATCTTGTGTCATCGTTGCGCTCAACTCTTAATAAAGAAAAAGAAAACGGCGCCTTTAAAACGGCGGCAATGCCGCAAAACACGCCGCTTACCTTTTGCCTTTTCCCTTTTACCTTTTTACTTTATTTTCCGCCGTAGATAAACTTCATTCCGTCCGGGGCGGGGATCCAGCGGAGCGGTTCCTGTCCCAGTCGCCAGCCGCCCGGCCAGTGCACAAAAACGGCCTTGCCGACCAAGTATCCGCGCGGCACGATGCCGGGCGGGTATTCGAGGCCGTTGTTGCCGATGCCGGGGCCTCTCCACAGGCGGGAATCGCTGCTGGCGGGACTGTTGTCGCCGCAGGCAAAGAATTCATCCTTGCCCAAGGTCAGCGGCTCGGCCTCCGTCGCGCGATAGCCCTCAAGATAATGAATATCACGGTACAGGCCGATATGGCGAAGCTGCACCACACCCCTGCCGGCCAGTTCGACGACCGGTTCGATATGCCGGTCCGTGCCGGCAGCATCCGGGGCCAGGCCGAGGTCATATGTGATTTGCGCATCGCCGTATTCGAGCCGCAGCAGATGATCTGCATTGGCAAAGCGAAACAGTTTGGCTCCGGCACCCACGTCCGCCAACCCTTCGGCCAGGGTTTCGGCCGTCCCTTCGGGGCTGATGCGAAGTATCGCCGTTCGCCCGTCGGCATAGACCCAGCCCTCGTAAGCGATACCGTATTTGCCGAGGCGCACCCCAAATGCCGACTCGTCGCCGATTTGGGCGTAACACCGCACCATCAGATCGCTGCATACGGGTAGCTGTCCGTAATGAGCCGGGTCGTCATAGGCATACGTGGCTCGAAAACCATTGCCGACAGCGGTATTGTACCGTGCCCGGCTGACCGCCCCGCCCGCATCGTCCAGGGTAAAGACGAACGGCCCGTCGGCGGCCAGATCCCACGTGCCGCCGAGGCGATTTTCGAAGGGCTGCCGCCAAGAGTGCCCGTTGAAGCGTGTTTCGGCCGGCAGAACCGGCTGATAGTCGTTGTCATAGACGACCATCCATAATTCTTCCTGCACGGCATCGGGTTTTCGGGCGATTTGACCGTCAATATAAACATCCCCGTCGATGAGTTGTACCGTTTCGCCGGGCCTTGCAATCAACCGCTTGATATAATTGATTTGCGGCTCCTGCGGATTCTTGAAAACGATGACGTCCCACCGCTTTGGCTCGAAGAACTGGTAGATACATTTGAGGACGAATATCTGATCGCCCTTGAAAACCGTCTGCAGCTTTCCGGGCTGGACTTTGTCGCCGCGACTAATATACGGCTTGCCGCCGGATATCTGCACGGCAGGCTCCTGATAGCCGCAACTCGGACAGCGCGGCGGCGTCGGGGCAATCAGCACCTCGCGCGAAGGCGTTACATTCGGGGGGACGTTATAAAGCTCCTGATAGACATGCTGCAGGAAGTCGTAATCGTAGCGATAGCCGCACTGCTGACAGCGCATGCGGAAATGCGCCCCCCGCAGGGTCTCGGCCATACTGCCGGTCGGGATGCGATACACCTGCATCACAAAAAAGATAAACACCAGCGTCCCGGCAAAGGCCGTGATGAGCCATTCAAGGGTATGGTAAGCGCCGTCTATTTTTTTAGTGACGGCGGAATCGATTGGACTTTGATTGTCTTTTTTATAGTGCAAAATCGCGTTCCGAAAATTCTAAAACACGTTATTATGCCGTGTGTATTTGTCCGAGTCAAGCACTTCTTTTATTTAATATATCTCTTGTCCACAATTGTGCTCGCCCCCCTGCCTACAAAATTTCAGCAAATCCCCCAAAAATATCCAAAAAAATGCTTGTCAGTTCGAAGTCTTTGCATTATAGTAAGTTGTGATTGAGGCAGCAAAGCGTCTGAAAGTTCAATCGGTGTTGTTATTTTAAAATAATCGTATTTGTTGGGTACAAGTAAGAGGGTTACCGATGGCAACAATCACAAAGAAAGAACTCATTGATCGAATTGCCGATGCGACTCAGGCCAAGCGGGTAGTCGTCAAGCGGATTGTTCAGTCTTTTCTGGATGAGATCGTTTCCGAACTGGCCTCGGACAATCGCCTTGAATTCCGGGATTTCGGGGTCTTTGAGACCCGGAATCGAAACGCCCGCGTTGCACAGAACCCCAAGACACTCGAACGGGTCAAGGTGCCGTCCAAAAGAAGCGTCAAGTTCAAAATGGGCCGGATGATGAAAGAAAAGCTTTCGACCGACTCAGCCGTCGCCAAACAGGCATAGGCGGATTTTGTGTAGGCCAACACTGCAACTGAAATCCTGGCAGCATCAACGTTTGAGACTTCTCTTTCTGTCCGTCAAGCGGGAGTTGCACTAAAGGTGAAGGTTTTTGAGATATGACTAAAGGCAAAGTCAAGTGGTATGACAAGAAAAAAGGTTATGGATTTATAGCCGAGGAAAACGGCGGCGACATCTTTGTCCATTACACCAGCTTTTCCGAGCCCTCGCTGCGAACGCTCAACGAAGGCGACAACGTCGTCTTTGAGATTGTTCAGGGCGAAAAAGGGCCGCGAGCACAAAACCTGAGTGTTCAGGCAAACGAGGCTTAACTTTCGCCTCGGCGAAGAAGCAGCGTTTGAGGGCGGGTACTACTCAGCGCGCAGTGCCAATCATAATCTGACGTGCCGTGTGCACGATGACACGGTACAGGAGGGGCGTCGGCAACATTTTTTGGGAAGCCCAATGCAGACTGCCCAGCTTCAACTTGGTTTGGAGTGTCGCGTGCTGGTGCTGAACAAGCACTATATGGCTCTCCGTGTCATCTGCGCCAAGCGGGCGTTTTCGCTGCTGTGCCGCGAGCAGGCGGAAGTCGTGGCCTGTGACGACGGGACGTTTGCCAACTACGACTTCCACATGTGGCGGCAGGTCAGCGAGGCCAAACACACCTTTGAGGCCCACAAATACGACTGGGTTTCGACGGTGCATTTCGCCATCGCCGTGCCGCGCGTCATCCGGCTGTTGTTTTACGACCGGCTGCCGCGTCAATCGGTCAAGTTCAATCGCCGCAATATTTTCGCCCGCGACGGCAACCGCTGCCAGTACTGCGGCAAAAAATTTCCCACCCCCGAATTGTCCCTGGATCACGTCGTGCCGCGAACACTCGGCGGCAAAAGCACCTGGACCAATATCGTCTGCGCCTGCACCGCCTGCAACGTGCGAAAAGGCGGCCGTACCCCCGAACAGGCCCGCATGAAACTTATCCAAAAACCTGAAAAGCCCAAACGCAACCCTGTCATCGGCGTGCACCTGTCCGCCGACCGCTACCAAAGCTGGAAACAATTCCTCGACCACGCCTACTGGTCGGTCGAACTGACATAGGCGGCAATTAGTGTGCTGTGCCGTAAAGGGCGTTTTGGCGGATATAGTCCTGAACAGAGGCGGGGACAAGGGCTTCCACCGGCTTACCGGCGGCCAGACGCGACCGGACATCGGTGCTGCTGACGTCAATCAGCGGGGTCGGGAGCATGTCTTTTTCGAGTTGACGCACCCGTTCAGCGCCGAAAGCGAAGATAAGCTGCGTCAAATCCGGCCGCGGCAGGCCGCCCCGGTACATAATGCACAGACGGCACTGACCGAGCAGCTCCTCAACGCGATACCACTGGGCTAAGTCGCCAATCACATCGGCCCCGACAAGCCAGAAAATCTCGGCCGCGCCACACGTCTGATCGCGAAACTGAAAAACGGTGTCCAGTGTATAGCTCGGCGCGGCACGCTTCAACTCGCAGTCGCTAACGTCGAAGCCTTCGCGTCCCGCGATCGCTCGGCGAATCATCGCCAGGCGCGCGGCGCCATCGGCGGTCGGAAGGTCGGTCTTGTGCGGGCTGCGCCGCGCCGGAATAAAGATCAGACGATCCGCGCCAAGATGATCGAACGCATAAGACGCCACCGCCAGATGACCGTTGTGAATCGGATCAAACGAACCGCCGAACAGGATGATATTTTGTTTTGTTTGCATCGCTGCAACCCTTGAAACCTGTTGAATTGTTACCAAAAATCAACTGCTGCCAATAAAAAAAATAAATAAAATCAAAAATTTTTTCAAGTTTTTTGTCGTTCATCCATCGCCCCGCTTCCGCCGGCATCTGAAGCATCAAGACGCTTTACATCACAGCTTAATCGGAACCGACGTCAATTGCAAAGAGTTAAATATTTTTAATTCAAATCGCCTTTCGATGCGTTTTATGAAATCTGTCGTTAGCAATTCGTCACCCCTAAGCGAGTGCCGGCCAGCGCCGCGCGATGGCATAACCGACGACTTTATTGTCGCGGCAAACTGTCGTAAGCGCCTTATAAGGAATAAATTTATGAAGAGTTACTGAAAATTTGACGATAATCGTATATAATAAAATGAAAATAGGAATGAACCTATAAGAAATGTCACTTTAGACAATGGTTTGAAAGGAGGTGACAACGTTATGGCAAAGAAAGCCGCAAAGAAAGCTACAAAGAAAGTTGCGAAGAAAAAAGTTGCAAAAAAGGCAGTAGCAAAGAAGGCAACAAAAAAGGTCGCGAAGAAAAAAGCTGCAAAGAAGAAAAAATAAGACCTGACCGGTTGTCGAACAAAAGGAAGGTTTCCTGCCACGGCTAACCTTCCTTTTTTTTGCGCCTGTTCCGAGCCGTTCGTCGGCTGTTTTTTACGGATCAAACATCTGAACGCATTGTTGCGGAACGCCCGGAGGGAATCGGTATTGTCAAGCGAGGTCATCAACCTGCGACTTGCTGGATGCCGCACTCCAACAGGTCGGGGACGGCAAAGCCCCTGCTACCTTTTTTAACACAAGATTTTCTATCCAATGGGTCGTGTACCCTTTTTCTCCAAAGCGATTTGGCCGGTAAAAAAAAATTGCGTGCCCGGCGATGCCTGTTATAATGAAATAATGAAATATAGGCATAAAGGTGTGTTTTTTTGATGTTGCGGCCGGTCGTGTCGCATTAACCGACCCCTAAACCGATTTATAAACCCTACGGGACGAGATTATGGCATCCGCTTATTACAAAATGCCGGAAGTAATGGACAAACTCGGCAAAAGTGAAAAGGACGTCCAGAACTTAATAAAACAAGGCAAACTGCGACAATATATGGACGCGGGCAAGCCTGTTTTCAAGGTCGATGAGGTCGATACACTGGCCGAGCAAATCGTCGGCCTGGACCTGACGCAAGGCGGCAGCGATCTGGGACTTGCCCTTGAGGAAACCGGCGAGATCACACTGGAACCCGATGAAGACAAACCCAAGTCCAAAGAAAGTGAAGGCGGCTTCGGGTTGAGCCAAATGGGCGATTTGACCAGCGCCGACACCAACGTCGGAACAGTGGGCATCAATATCCTCAGCGGAACCGACGACGCCTACAAACTCACCGAAGACACCAAAGCCGAGACCCAGATCGGGGACATCGATGAAATTGAAAGTCTCGACGTCGATTCGAACCTTGAAAGTTTTGGCAGCGGTTCGGGGCTGTTGGATTTGTCCCTGCAGGCCGATGACACCTCGCTGGGCGCAGTATTGGATGACATTCTGCCCAGCGGCGCCGAAGCGGGTGAGGTCGGCGGCGCCGACTTGCCTTCCGAAGACCTCAAAATGGTCGATGAAGACGAAGGATTAGGAGGTGCCGAACGATCAACTCGCTCTGCGGTGGCAGGCGGTGCCGCAATGTCCGTCGGAGCCGGTGTGCCGGCCGGGACAGGAGTGCAAATGGTCCAGATCGTGCCCGCCGAGGACCCCGCCTCGACGCTGTATGGCCTCATGATGTTTCTGCCCGTCGCGGCGCTGGCAATAGTAGCCATTATCGTAACCGCGGCCATTCAGGATGTCAGCCCCTCGCTGATGAAAGTGCTCACCGACAAAAAACTCGCCGATATCAGTATGATCTGGGTGGTCAGCGGCGGATTGGCGCTGCTGGTTTTGATCCTTTGGGCGATGACGGCCATGGGAGGTGAAAAAAAGGCCAAGCCGGCCAAGGCGGTCCGCGAGAAAAAGCCCAAAAAAAAGAAAAAATAGCTCGCCCTGCATTTTTGAAGAGGTTTTGCGGGTTTTTTGCCGATATAAAGGAGTAATGTTTCCCTAACCCAAACAATTTTCGGACGGTTTTAGATTGAAAGGATTTGACGATGACTAGGAGCAGGACTTTCGGATGGATGCTGATATGCGGGGCCTTGGCGCTGGCGGTCGGCGGATGCGGATGCGGCCAGCAGCAGTATGAAGACCTTCAGGCCCAAAATCGGATTCAACAGCAGCAGCTTTACGATTTGGAGGCACAGTTGGCCGCGTGCAATATGTCCATTCAGGAAAGGCAGCAGCAGCTTGACGCCATGAGCGGACGCACCGGAGCCGATTTGCAGGCTCGCGACGCGCTGATGGCGGCACTTGAGGCAGACCTCGAAGAAAAGAAGGCAATCATCGCCAAGCTGCAGGCCCAATTGCTGGAAGGCGGATCGCCCCTCCCGCTGGAACTGAACGTGATGCTTCAGGAATTCGCACGCACCAGCGATATGATTGACTTTGATGAGGCGACCGGTTCGCTGAAATTCAAGAGCGACCTGCTCTTCGACTTGGGCAGCGACGCCGTCAAGGCCCCCGCCGCCGAATCGCTCAAATCCCTGGCCGGGATTATGAACACCGCCGAAGCCAGACAGTTTGACCTGGTCGTCGTCGGCCATACCGACGACGCGCCCATTCGCCGGGCGGAAACCCGTCAGGCACACCCGACCAACTGGCATTTGTCGGTGCATCGCGCCATCTCCGTGATGAACAATATAAGCCAAAACGGCGTCGAACAGGAACGGATGGCGGTCAAAGGCTACAGCGAATTCCGCCCGGTAGAATCCAACCGGCCCAACAAGGGCGGCAACCCGGCCAACCGCCGCGTTGAAATCTTCATCGTACCCAGTGCGCGGTAAAACCGCCGAGTTTTCTATGGCCGAACAGACACTGGTCATTATCAAGCCGGATGCGGTGCAGCGCCAGCTCATCGGACGAATCTTCAGCCGATTTGAAGACAAGGGGCTTAAGCTCGTCGCGGCCAAATTCATGCAGATATCTGAAGCGCTTGCCCGTAAGCACTATGCCGTGCATACGGGCAAGCCTTTTTTTGAAGGGGTTGTTCGGTATCTGTCCTCGTCACCGGCGCTGGTTGTGGTGCTTGAAGCCGACGGGGTCATTGAAATGAGCCGCAAGCTGATGGGCAAAACCTTCGGCAATGAAGCCGAACCGGGAACGATCCGCGGCGACTTCGGCGCCAGCCGGGGCTTTAACCTTGTCCACGGCTCCGACAGCCCGGAATCGGCCGCTTATGAAATCGGCCTCTACTTTTGCCCCGACGAATTAGTGCAGTACGACTTGGGCAATAAAGACTGGCTGTACGGCCAAAATGATTAACCCTCATTCCGCATTTCCATCAAAACAAGAGCCGTTTGGTTGAAAAATTCGTTTTTTTCGTTTTTTCTAAAGTTTTTCACTATAATCGTTCGATAATATCATCGCATCAAAGATAATATTTGAAATAATCATAATTCAAGCTTTTCATCACCCTCCTCCGAAGCCAGGTTCTGCTATGTGGAATCTGGCTTTTTTTCTTATCCAACCTCCCCTTTCGGCCGATATCAATGGCGTAAACTCCTCTATTTTTATAAAATGGCCGATAATATGACCGATGAAATGTTGAAATCAAAACCCTCAGCTGAAATTTCACCCGAACGACTGGCTCAGGCCGGTGCGGCCGTGGCCGACCTGGCCCATCTGGCCAAAAACCTGCTGCAAGTCCTCTCCGGATGCGGCGAAATCATCGACTTGGCGATAAAAACAAACCAGTTTGACCGCGTCCGCCAAGCGTGGCAGTTGCACCAGCCCAGTTTCCAGAGGCTCAAGAAATTCCAGCTCGATCTGATCAAATACACCAAATCCTACCCCCTCAACATCGAGCCTTGCGACCTCTCGTTGGTCTTTACCTCGGCGAGCAAACAATTGGAACCCTTTTTCTCCAAACGCAGTGTCCGGTTTTCCTTAACCGGGGCCGACACCCCGGCCACCGTGAATGCCGATAGTGAAAAACTTCGCGACGCAGTGGTCAACCTGCTGATCACCGCCGTCGATAATCTTCAGGACGAACCGGGGCAAATTACGCTGGGAATATCTCTTTCAGACACCGGCGACGCGATTCGGATAACCGTCAGCGACACGGGCCCCCGTCTCGACAATGAGACCTGCAACGATCTGTTAAGCCCGCTTGAACGCTACCGAAATATGCTCGGCACGGGACTGGAGATACCGCTTGCCAAACAGATCATCGAAGCTCACCACGGCACACTGATGATCAACACAGACGACAACTCCTGCAACACACTCACGTTAACGTTGCCCGTGACATAACTATTGTCCGCAAATCCGTCTGACATCACATCGTCCTATAACTTTTTCTGAAAATTTTCTTCTTTTTTACTAAAAATAGTGTTGACAATATTTCTTTAACATTTACATTTTATAAAACGTAAATAATGATATGAGAAAAAATGCGAAGATTGCCTGTAAATAAATGTGTTTCGAGGAACAGGGTAAGATGCAGATGATGCGAGATGTGAAGTTTAAAGTGCCCGCCAAGCTCTTTCGGATCGGCGAAATCGTTCAGCACACCCCTTTCACACGCCAGACCATCCACAACTACACCACCATGGGATTGATCCAGGAATCGGACTGGACTCAGGGCGGACATCGTCTGTACGACGAAACCGTGTTTGAGCGGCTGTGGCAAATTCAGGAATTGCGCAAGACAAAAACACTTTCTGAGATTCGGGAACTGCTCGGCTGCGATGTCGAGTCCATGAACTTGGCCTAAACACTGCCCTATAATGAAGAATGGATAATGGATGATGAAGCCCGGTACCGCGACAATCGATAATATTACCGAAGTACTGCACCATATTATTGACTATACCGAGCGACGGCGAGACGTCTTGACCCGTAATATTTTCGATTTTCGTCAGGCCAACTATTGCCCGCAGGACCTGCCCGAATCGGAATTTGCCCTGCGTATGACCGAGGCAATCTCCGAACATGTGCATTCGGAGCGACTGTTGTTTTGCGACAGCGACCATGTCCGATTTCACTGCGGCGGCGATTTTGAAATCGAACCGGTGCCCGACAGCGCCGCCAGAGATCTGATGCACAACAGCATCAGCGATTATTTAAAATTACAGATACAAAAGCTCTCTGAAAACTTAATGAATAACCGCATCGCCGCTGAATTGCTGCGTCATCAGCAACAGCGCCTATCGGTGTATCCCTGCAGCAACGCAGAAAATAATTAGAATCGCTCCGTTTGCCGCTTGCAGTCCTCGTATGCAAACGGTATAAGGATGTATTCTGATTTTGGTCTGCTCCCTGGGACGACCGGCATCAAATCTGCGTTCGGCCCGGACAGATAACGTAAACAACATTTTGTAAAATGGTAGTTTCAGCCGGGACGAAAAAAATGCAGCATTCGGCATTTGACAACCCTGACCGACGAGGGACAACGGTGCTGGCGATCACCAGCGGTAAAGGCGGTGTAGGTAAAACCAACATCGCGGCCAACCTTTCGATTTGTCTGGCCGACGAACACCGACGCGTGTTGCTGATGGATGCCGATCTGGGACTGGGCAATCTGGATGTGATCTTGAATATCCAAAGCCGATACAATTTATCGCATGTTGTGTCCGGTCGTCGTCATCTCGAAGAGATCGTACATCTCGGCCCGTCGGGCGTCGAAGTGATCTGCGGCGGTTCCGGCATCGAGTTACTGGCCAACCTCAACACGTTTCAGCGTCAGCGCCTGATTGACGAGTTGGACACTCTGCACGACCGGTCGGATTTCCTGGTAATCGACACAGGTGCCGGCATTCAGTCCAGCGTCGTGGGGTTCTGCTTGGCGTCGAATGAGACGCTGGTCGTTACGACGCCTGAGCCGACGGCCATGACAGACGCCTACGCGATGATCAAGGTACTGGCGGCCAACGACTACGCCGGACGCATCAGCCTTCTGGTCAATATGGCACGATCGGTCGGCGAGGGACGAACAGTTTATCGTCAGATTTCAGATGTAGCAAGCCGATTTTTAGACACTCCTGTTTATGAGGCTGGTGTATTGTACAGAGATGAGGCGGTCGTCAACGCAGTAAGGCAACGGACGCCTGTGCTGAAGGCCTATCCAAAATCGCCGTTTTCGACCGCGATGAATGAAATCGGCCGGCGATTGACGCAGGCATCTTATCAGAATGCCCGTTCAGACGGTTTTTTTCGTAAAGTTGTGAACTGGTTTTTCTAAAGTCGCCTGCCGAACAGGCCGAAGAGAACCTGCTGATAATCATTTTTGTTGGTGGGTTAACAATGGCACAGTCTGGAATAACAAGACGTAATTTTTTATCGGGAAATAAAGCCGTACGGAAAACATGGAGGTTTGAAGTATGAAAGCTCCCCATATACAAATCGAACAGGTCTGGAAGGAGTTTTTTCAGACGCGATCAGAGTCCTGCCGCAATGCGCTGATGGTAAATTATCTTCAGAGCGTCAAATATACGGCCGAGAGGATATGGGTCAAGCTTCCGGACAAAGTTGACCTTGATGACCTCATTCAGGCAGGCATTTTTGGGTTGATGGACGCAATTGACGCCTTCGACCCCGAACGCGGCGTCAAATTTGAAACGTATTGTGCGCCGCGCATTCGGGGCAGCATTCTGGATGAGCTGCGAAGCATGGACTGGGTGCCGCGACTGGTGAGGGCACGGGCGCATCAGCTTGATCGTGCGAGGGCGACGCTGGAGGCACAACTGGGCCGAATGCCGACGGAACAGGAACTGGCAACTGAAATGGAACTGGACAAAGTGGAGTTCCATCGGCTTCAACGGGATGCCAGTGCCATCGGCCTCATTTCATTGAACAACAATTTTAATGACAACGACGGCGAAAAGGAGATTCGAGAAATCGACATTCTCGAAGATCAGCGAAGTCAAAACCCCGTTACCGAAGCCCAAAAGCGGGACTTGAAGAATCTGCTGAGCAAAGGCCTCACCCGTGCGGAAAAATTGATTCTTTTTCTATATTATTATGAAGAAATGACGATGAAGGAGATCGGCGCAACGCTGGATTTGTCCGAGTCGCGGGTCTCGCAGATGCACTCGTCCATCATCGACCGCTTGAAATCTCAGATGAATTCTCGAAAAAAGGAGTTTGTGCTGTCGATGTAGCACTTTTTTATCGGCATCGCACTTCGGACACATCGATTCGACAAGGAATTATCCCCACGTTTCCGAAAAAATCCTTGCCTCGGCGGGGATTCTTCATACCATAAGCATCTATGCGATCACGAAATATCAACGCAGCGATACCGGCAGCAACGGCACTGGCGACGTTCTGCCCGGCGGCCTATGCCGCCACGCCTTCCGGAGGCCATGAAGGCGTCAGCTTGTACCAGCACTTCTTCGTCGCCGGCGGCCCTATCGTGTGGCTGATCCTGCTGCCGATGTCGGTGGCGGTGGTCTATCTGACGATTGACCTGTGCTTGAGCATCCGGAAAAAACGCCTGATGCCGTCAGAACTTCCGGCAATGCTGGCCGCACACGCCGCCCAGTATGGCACGACCTCTCTGGCGGATCGCTTTGCACGACGGCCCGCACTGGTCAGCCGGGCGGTAATCCGGGCGTTTCAGCGAAGCCAACAGCTTCATTCCGGCCCGGCCTCGGTGCGGCAGTTTGCCGCCGAGTCGCTGCAGGAGATCGGTCAAAACCTTCTGCGAACGGCCGAGTGGTGCCAGATCATCGGCAGCGTCGCACCAATGGTGGGGCTATTTGGTACTGTTCTCGGGATGATCCAGGCGTTCAATCTGCTGGGGATTGCCGACGGCCAGCCCGCCTACGACCAGCTTGCCGGGGCGATCTCGGTGGCACTGGTGACGACGTTCTGGGGGCTGATGGTGGCGATCCCGGCACTGGTGTGCTACAGCGTCTTCCGCTCGCGCATCGAGGCGTATGTCGGCGAGGCAGCGGTCGAAACCGATGTGCTGCTCGGACAAATTTTTCGCATTCAAGCGGTTGCCAAGACCGCTTCGACCTCCGAAAAAATCGCCGCCGACAAACCGCTGACCGACGATACAGAATTGATTCGGGAAGTGCTGTATATGACTGAGGCCCAGCGCGTGCCCGAAGGAGGCCGTCGGTGAACGGCAAGTTCCTGCGCAGCCGACATGTCGAAGGCGAGGCGTTTGATATGACGCCGGTGATTGACGTGGTGTTTTTGCTGATCATTTTTTTTATGCTGGTTTGTCAGTTCATCGTCGCCGAACGGTTTCGGGTTGAAGTCCCCGACGAAATCGCCTCGGCCGTCCCGCCCAAATCCGCGGAACGCCCGCTGACAGTGACCGTCCTGCCCGACGGCGACGGCACGCTGTATGCCATCGGCAACGAGCGGCTGGACATTGACAACGCCGAGGATATCGCCCCCCTGTTTGCGGCGGCGATTGATGATTATTTTCAGACGCACCCGGCCGTCACCAACCGGGTGGTGCGGTTGCGATGCGATAAAACGGTTGCGTTCGGGTGCGTAAGGCCAGTGCTGCAGGGAATCGCCCAAAGCAGCGCAACAACGGTGGACTGGGCCGCCCGACATGAATAAACCATCTCCCCTCTAACCTCTATCCTCTAACTTCTACCCGCTTCCTTACTCTCCGTCGCTCTCCGGCTCGATGACCTTCAGTTCAATCAATGCATTGTATGCGGCCAGTTGCTCGGCGTCCTTCTTGGTAACGCCCCACGCCCCCGGAAACCGCCGATGATCCATCACCACCGCGACCTCAAAGCACTTGTTGTGGTCCGGCCCCTTTTCGTCCAGCAGTTCGTAATACGGCGTCCGGTTAAACTCCCGCTGGCAATACTGTTGAAGAACGGACTTGAAATTATTCTGATGCTGCTCGGCGTCCACCTGGCTGATCAGCGGGTCAAACTGCCGCAGGATAAACTTTTCCGCCGCCTCAAAGCCGCCGTCAAAATAGATCGCCGCAATCACCGCCTCCAGACACGCCGCGGCAATCGAGCCGCTGATCGCCCGGCATTTGTCCGTGCCTTTGCCAACCCGCAGAAAATCGGTCAACCCCAGCGCGTTGGTCAGATCGGCACAGGTCTTGCGCGACACGAGCATGCTTTTAATTTTGGTCAAATCGCCTTCCTGATACGTCGGAAAACGATCGTACAGGGCACGGCAGATCACAAGGCTCATGACGCAATCGCCCATAAACTCAAGACGCTCGTTGCTTTTGAGGCGGTCGCTGGCCAGTGAGGAATGTGTAAAGGTTTCGTCCAGTATGGAGGGGTCGTTGAATTGATACTCCAGCAGTTGCTCAATCTGCCGTACCTTTTCGGCGTCCATAGTCGTTGCTTCCCGGCTGGGCAGGCAGATTTCGAATATCGCCGTTTCCGGGCGACATTCGGAATACGCCTTGCGGTTTCATTTCCAAAAGAAGCATTATACCCGCTGCCGGGGACACTGTCAAGGCCGGCCTTGGCGGCGTGGCTAATTGGCAAATTGCAGCGACGCCAGCGCCAGCACCTGGTCGTCGAGAAAATCAAACACCACGTCCAGCCCGGTCAGCGTGAAAATTGAGCGGGTTTTTGGCTGGACGGAGGACAGGACCAGCCGTCGGTCGTTGTCAAACAAGGTCTTACGGAGCTTGAGCAGTTTGGCGATGCTCGACGACGTGACGATCTGCACCTCGGCAAAATCGATGATCACATCTTTTTCCGGCTGCTCGGCCGCCATGGAAATGGCCGTCGCCAGCTCCTCGCCCATATACGGCTCGGGCGCCAAGCTCACCAAAATCACCGTATCAGACCAGTTTTGAATACCCATATAAATCTCCTGAATATAAATAATACCGTTACAGGCATTCTATCGACATGCCGACGGGGGCGATTAAGCAAAAAAAGCTCGCTTCCCAAAACCGGTGATGTTAATTCCAGACCCGTCTCATCCTTTTATTCAGGCGATTGGCTTTGAATTGGGTTTGTTTTTTTCAGTCATCAGTTGTCAGTTATCAGTAAACAGTTGTGGAATAGTATCTTACGTTTTTTGCACAATAGAAAATTGGGTTTGTTTGTTCATTTTTCAGGAGTCAGGAGTCAGGAGACAGGAGTCAGAAGGTCGAATTTTGCTTGTTTTATGGTTTTTAGACACAGATTAACACCGATTAAGGGGATTGTTGTCTTTATCACGAAAAGCACGAAGATTTTTTGTGACGGGTTAGTCATTATTTTCCTCCATTCGGACGGTGTGCCCGATTAGGTGAGTATTATACCACAAAACAGGCCGAAAGGCAAGGGGAAGGGATTGACGATGGACGATGGACGAAGGGGGAAGGGATGGACGATGGACGAGGGGCGAAAGGGGAAGGGATTGACGATGGACGATGGACGATGGACGATGGACGAAGGGGGGATTTTGTATTGCCGATTTCCTGTTTCCTATTTTCGATTTGGGGTCGAATTATTTTGGTTGTAGTTGAGAGGGGATGTATAATATGGGCGGCTGCGGCGGGCGGTGAGGCGACGGAGAGACTAAAACAGGAGTCAATAATGAGTTGTAATCGCCACTACTTCATCTGACAAACAATAGTATTCTGTTCAATTGTTGACTGTAAGCTGTCGTCCAGTTTTTTTGCTTTTGCCAATGGTAATGAATCTTCAAACGTTACCATGGGCGTTTTGCCGTAACAATATCTTCCGCTGTGCGTTCGCTCGTTGTTATACCAGTCCATCCAATTATCCAGATCGGCCTGCAATTCGTCAATACTCTTGTATAATTTTTTACGAAACGCGACGGCGTAAAACTCACTCTGCATCGTTTTATGAAACCGCTCACAGATGCCGTTGGTCTGTGGATGACGAGCTTTCGTCCGGCTGTGATCGATGTCTTCCAGCGTCAAATACAACTGGTATTCATGATGTTCCCGTTTGCCGCAATATTCGGTGCCGCGGTCCGTCAGCATCCGCAGCAGCGGTATGTCATGCTGTTCAAAGAAAGGAACGACCCGATCATTCAGGATTTCCGCAGCGACCAACGCATTCTTACGGTCGTACAGTTTGGCAAACGCCACCCGGGTATAGGTGTCGATGACCGTCTGCTGATAGATGCGGCCAACGCCTTTGATGTTGCCTACGTAATACGTATCCTGAGCCACCAGATAGCCTGGATGTTCGGTTTCGATCTCACCGTGGGCTTCTTTTTCCTCTTTGGCTCGTTCCAGGGCAGCCACCTGACTTTCGGTGAGCACCCCGCCGTCCTGGGCAACCCTGGCTTCCAGGGCCTTCAGGCGGAGCTTGAACGTTTGCAGGTCATGCCGCAGCCAGATACTGCGGACGCCGCCGGGGGACACCAAAAGCCCCTTCTTTTTCAGCTCGTTGGACACCCGAAGCTGGCCATAGGCCGGCCGTTCAAATGCCATTTCCAGCACCGCCTTTTCAACGTCGGGATCGACCCGGTTTTTCAGGCACGGTTTCTTCCGGCTGATCTCCTGCAAGGCGGTTTCTCCGCCCGTCTCGTAAAGCTGCTGGAAGCGATAGAATGAGTCGCGTGAGTAGCCCAGCACTTTACACGCCTGTGAGACGTTTCCGAGGTGTTTGGCCAGTTCCAGCAGGCCGACTTTGTTCTTAATGATTTTCTGATCGGTGGTCATTGTCTGACACTCCTTTCGTTGGATTTGCGACCGCGTAACTCCACTTCGGCTGCGCCTTCGCTCCGTTACGCGGTCATCTTACCATACTTCTTTCAGTTAGTGTCAGATAAAGTCTTAACTATTACA
>JAAYCR010000038.1 GCA_012729675.1 Phycisphaerae bacterium
ACATAACGGCAGTCTCCTGCATAAAAGTGCTGTTTCCAACCCTTTTATCGGACAGATTGCCGTTTTTTGTTGAAATAATCATCATTTTCGTCCAAAATCCCGATCAGAAAAGTCAGTCAACTTGAGTACATTATATACTCCAACCGCTTGACCGGATAGTTTCGTTACGCGCTCCCGCGTAAAGGAATCCGCCCATCGACGCGTCTCGGAATGCCCGTCGGCAAAGCCGAGAACACTGCTGTCGCCGTGGTTGATGGCCATCGGATCCCACCAGCCCCAGCCGCCGACAACGTTGTGGCCCTGGACACCGTACCATTCGGGTGCACCAAAAGAAAACCAACCGCTCGCATTCCAGTTACGCTCCTGTGCCACCTCCACAAAAACATAACGCAAGGACGGCGTGGTTATCTCGTCATATCTCGTAATTTGCCTGTTATACCGGGCCCCACCGGGATTTGTTTCGCCATACAGACATGTCGGGATCGAATATGACACATACGGCGTCACTGGATCATACACACTTTTTCGCAGGGTATCGCCCGGACATTTATAGCTTTTCGGCGATTCGAGATACTCATGGAGCCGTCCTCGTTCAATCCCCCGAATCGCATCTTGATCGGTAATGGGAGGGTTATTAACGGCGTCCATCACCAAATCGCCCGGTGTATTGCGGTATGGCGTGCCAATCCATCCGACATACTTACCGCGTGGTTCAACACCGTCCATCTGAGCGCTCATAATGCGACCCTTGTTGTCCGACTGGTAACTGTACCAGGCCAGCGCCATATTTTTGGTGTTGGTCAGACACACCACGGAAGACGCCTTCATCTTGGCCAGTTTCATCGCCGGAACGACGATGGACATCAGCAGCGCGATGATCGCAATAACCACCAAGAGTTCGATGAGTGTAAATGCTTTTTTCATGATTAATCTCCATTTCTTTTACGCTAAATTGTTTTCGACAATAAAAGTTATATGATTATTTTTCCATCTCCGGTCTTGCGACGGCTCTGTTCATCGCCCACCGAAGCCCGCCTTCGAGATGCTTAATGAAGTTCTCGTCTGCGCGTAATGTTCAATCTTGAAACCCGGTGCGGTGTACCATTGGCGGGCTCCCTCGCTGTTTTTGGTATCGATCAGCAGATGGCCTTTCGCCGAACAGTCTGCCGCCATAGCCATCATCATCACCGCCGGCAGCACCAGCAGGATCCCCCATCGCCTTATTCGGCCCGAACAGGCATGGGCGGCTGTGCAAAGTGTTTCCATAACATCTCCGCGGTTTCCGGTGCAATCGTTCCGTCATAAACCAGCATACGATAGCGCAGTACATACTCCCGGTTCGGCGACAACACCCATGCGTTGTGCCGTATCGGGCAGAAATCAAAAAACATAAACCCTTCGCCGGTCGTGTTATCCGGCCAGACGCGCATCGGCTCCGGATGCTCCCGGTTGGAAATATGACTAAAGAACAAGACGCCGGAAGTGCCGCTTTTATTGCGTCCTACGCCGCGGATATCCGCCCAGCGGGCGCGCGTCCCGTCGGCGGCATTGCGGGTCTGGCCCTCGCTGGTCAGCACTCTCAAATTTTGTCGGTTCCAGTCGTCCGTCGCCCGGAAGCCCAGTCCGCCCCCGTACCGGTAGGCCGACAATTCGATAGCGCTGTCCAATGCGTTGCTCAGCGTGGACGTGTAATCGACAACCCAAACCGTGCGCCCGTCCAGTTCCATCGCCGCGGCGCGGATGTCCCAGACCTCATTCATCGCGATTTTCTCTGTTCTGTCCCGGCCGATATACATCACATGTTCCTGATGTACCTTGAAACCGGAATAAACCGACCCGTCCGTCGTGGACATAAGCCCCGCAAACCGTACGCGCCCCTGACCGGAGGCCAGGTTCCAAAAATCCACGGCACGCCCCTCGATGAGCGTCTGAGTCCACGGACTCCAGATGCCGTAGTGATGGTAATGATCGGACGGCTGAATGCGCGTGACAACCATCCCGTCCGGCGTATAAAGCGGATGGATAAAGCCGCTGCGTTCAAAAATCGGATTGACGCCCTCCGGAACCGGATGCACCGCATGGTGATACGACAGGATCGGCGTCTCGCGATGCCGCAGCGTGATTGTGGTGTCGTCCACCACGGCGTTCAGCGGCGACGGCGACGGGTCCGCATCCCCGATGACCAACTCCAGCGTCACGCGCTGCCCTTTCTCAAGAGTTTTGTCCATTGCATACCACAGCCGAGCGGTACGTCCAATCTCCATCTGGCTGGCCAGCGCGATTTTTTGGTCGCCTTCAATGCGATACAGCCGCGGCGTCTGCGTCTCGGCAATCGTAATCCCTTCCAAATCCAGCGACAGCGGCAGAGTCTTTGGCAGCAGGGTCTCGTCGGCCGTCAGCAGAAATCGAACAGAAGACGCCGCGGATGCGGTTCCGCAAAGAATACCGGCGACAAAAAGAATTGCTGACAGTGTTTTTTTTCGGTGGATTATAGTCTTCACTTCTGTGCGGCCTCGACAAATGCCCGTATGTTTTCGGTAGTTACGCCGCCGGGCATCCCGCCCCCGCAGGACAGCAGAATGCGGCGTTTATCGCTCACCGGCACCAGCGCATCGCGCACACTTTGACGCACTTGGCTGGCGGTGCCGATAGCCAGCACGTCCCGCGGCGGGATATTGCCCAGCAGCACGACCTCATTGTTTGTCCACGCCTTCATTTCTTCCAGCGAATGCAGAAAGCTGAAATTGAACAGATTCACGCCCAATGACGCCAGATGCGGGGCACAGCCGCGTCCGTCGGCGTCGTTGTGAAAGAATTTGACGTTCACATCAAGGCAGTTAAATATCCGTTTCAGATACGGGGCGGCAAACGCCTGAAAATCCGGCTCACCGCAAAACCCGACGATATCGTCAAGGATGAGTACCCCGTCGATGCTGTCAATCGTTTTCTTTTGCAGTTCCAGCCAGCGGACGGTGTAATCGGTAATGATATCCAGAAGCTTGTGTATCTTTTCGGTATCGGTGCGCAGTCCCATCAAAAACTCGGTCGTCCCCATCAGGAATGAGGCGATATTGAGCGGCCCCCGCGCCACCGCAAAACGGATACGGTGTCCCAGCGACTCGATACGCTTTCGGTTCAACAACAGCCGATTCAGCACAAACGGCGCCAGGCCGTCGGTTTCTGGGTTAGGCAAGACAAGGCGGTCAATCGCATCGGGAGTATCCATGATCTTGTCGGCATACGGCAGTTCATTGCGATGAAACGTGCATTTGGCACCGAATGCGCTCGGCTCTGTACACATTCCATACTCGCTCCAGAATCCCGGCAACAACATCACATCGGCAAACGTCTCGACCGCCCTTTTATTCGCCTCAAACCAAATTTCATCGCTGCTGAAGTAATCCAGCGTCGAAACCCCCACCCACCCCGGCAGCCAGGGACTGTCGATGATCAGCCCCACCGGCAGCGGCATAACCGCCTTGCCTGCAATAAGATCCAACAATATCTGCCACTGCTTGTCTGTCATACCGCATCTTCCTTAATATCGCAGCAATGAACTGAAACATACTTGACCTGTCTTTAACAATTACACTATAATATGTTCCAGTAAATAAAGATATGAATTTTTATCGCCTTTTATTGCACGATAATAACCTGTGCATCTTTTTGCAAGAGACCTTTCTGATAATTCCGCAAAAGGTTAATGTTGATTAGATGATTGACGATTCTTAGCTGAGTAACAAATGACAACACCTATACCGCTGAATATTGATCGGATTGAGAAGGTTCACAACGGGTGCGTTGTGGGAGGCAGGGTGGCGGTGTTTAAGTCCACGGCCTCGACCAATGACGCGGCGTGGCAGTATGCGCTCAATCCGGCGCATCACGGGCTGTGTGTGCTGGCCGAAGAGCAGACAAAAGGGCGGGGCCGGCGCGGGCGAAAGTGGCAAAGCGCCGCGGGCGAAAGCATCTTGTGTTCTATTCTGCTCATCGATACGCTCATTGAGGCCGAGCTGCTGACGCTGACGGCGGCAGTGGCGGTGGCTGAGGCCATCCGAAATTGTTGCGGGCTAAACGCCACCATCAAGTGGCCCAACGATATCCTGGTCAATGGCCGCAAGCTGGCCGGGATACTGGTCGAAAAACGCACTGTCGGCGGCCGGACGTGCTATGTCGTCGGCGTCGGCGTCAACTGCAATCAGAATGTGGAGGCCTTCAACGGGCACACGCTCCGAACACCGGCCACCAGCATACGCATTGAAACCGCAAGCCCCATCGACCGAACAGGCCTGGTCTGTGCGTTATTACAGGCATTCGAGGACTGGCTGGTTCGTAGTTCAAGCTTCAGCTTGTCAAAAAGTAATCGCGCTAAAGCGTGTACTACAAACAAATCGAATCCCGTCATCCGCCGCTGGATGCAGCTTAGCACCCTGCTGGGCCGGCATGTCACGGTCGAATGCGACAACCAAACCTTCAGCGGATTCTGCCGGGGGATGGACCCGGCCGAGGGGCTGATCGTCCAGCTCGATTCCGGCCCGGTGCGAGCATTTTCAGCCAACCACACCAGCCTGATTCGCGCCGAGTAACATTTGGCGCGGGGGCGGATTTGTGGTATATTGTTTCTTTCATTTTTTCGAATGACCTGTTGTTGTATGACTTTAAGGGATATTTATGGCTAAAGTAAGCCCGTTTGATTCGGTTCACAAACAGCTTGGGGCGCGGTTCGGCGAGTTTGACGGCTGGACGCTGCCGGCGGATTTCGGCGATACGGCGGCGGAGGCCGATGCGCTGCGGTCACACTGCGCGATCGTGGATTTGAGCAGTTTCGGGCGGCTGTCGCTCAAAGGCAGCGGCGCGGCCCATTTTGCAAGCGACCTGCTGGACAAGGGCAAGGTCTTTGACGGGCAGTGGAAATGGGCGACGCTGGCCAAGGCCGGGATGAACCTGCCCTGCCGGATGGGACGGCTCAACGGCGAGGTGTTTATTTATACTCCGCCCGGCACGGCCGAGGGGGCAGCCGAGGCACTCGCCCGCACGGCCGGGCAGATCGGGGCGGAGGTAACGGTAACGAATCTGACCGATAAGACCGCGATGCTGGGGCTGTACGGACCGCAGGCGATTGCGTCGGTCAGGGATGTGCTGCCGTTTGATATTTCTGACCTTGAGGATGGCGATATTCGGCGGATGACGTTTTTTATGATTCCCTTCACGCTGATGCGCGGAAGCTGGCTCAGCGGCGACGGGCTGGAGCTGATCTGCCCCGCTACCGCAGGCCCCCTGGCCGCCGGGGCGGTCGCCAAATTCCGACATAAGAGACACTTAACCCCCGCGGGAATGAACAGTCTGCTGGCGGCCATGACGCAACCCTGACTATGACAGAGACCCCACACACAAAGCGATGGACGGCGGCGCTGACGGGCGCGACGATATTTTTGTCGGCGTTTTTGCTCTTTCAGGTTCAGCCGCTGCTGGGACGGTATATCCTGCCGTGGTTCGGCGGGATGCCGGAGGTGTGGACAACGTGTATGCTGTTTTTCCAGATGTTCCTGCTGGCCGGTTACGCCTACGCGCACGCCCTGACCCGCCTGACACTGCGGTGGCAGGTGCTGATCCATGCCGCTCTGGCGCTGGTCGCAGCCGCAACGCTGTCGATTGTTCCCGACGCGGCGATGAAGCCGGCCCCGGCCGATACCCCTGTGCTCAAGATTCTGTGGATTTGTATGGTGTGCGTCGGGCCGGCGTATTTTGTGCTGGCCGCGACCTCGCCGCTGGTGCAAAGCTGGTTTTCGCGGGCACTGCCGGGACGAAACCCGTATCGGCTTTACGCCCTCAGCAATGTCGGCTCGCTTTTGGCCTTGGCCAGTTTTCCCTTTGTGTTTGAGCCGCTGCTGACCCGACAGGCAACGGCGCAGGTCTGGTCGGTTGGATTTTACGGATATGCCGGTCTGATCGCGGCCTGTGCAGTTGTGTTCCGGGCGACGATCAAACAAACCCCGCCCCAAGACAAAAAGACAGCCAGCGATTCCGCCCACACGCCCGACCTGCTGCCGATGGCGGCAGCTGTGCATAACGGCAAGGGGCAACGAAAAACAAAAACCAAGCACCGCAACACCAAAGACAATACTCACGTCGAAATATCGCCCGAACGTCGAGACCGTCTGTTTTGGCTGCTGCTGCCGATGGCCGCATCGGTGGTACTGCTGGCGGTGACCAACAGGGTGACGCTGGACATCGCGGTCATTCCATTTCTCTGGGTGCTTCCGCTGAGCCTGTATCTGCTGTCGTTTATCCTGTGCTTCGATCACCCGCGATGGTATCGCCGGGGGCTGTTTATGGCCCTGCTCGTTGCGGGCATGGTGGGACATGTCTATATCGGCCGCAAGGCGATGGATATGCAGGCCGCGACCATCATCGCGATTTATGCGGTGATGCTGTTTGCGTGCTGTATGATCTGCCACGGCGAACTCTATCGGCTGCGGCCGCACAGTCGTTATCTGACGGGCTATTACCTGACCCTTTCGGTCGGGGGGGCATTGGGCGGCGTGTTTGTCGCGGTAGCAGCGCCGCTGATGTTCAAACAGTATCACGAGCTTCAGTTGGGCCTGCTGGCGACGCTGCTGCTGTTGCTGTTGTCCCTGAAAAATATCTCGGCCGATTTTGCCCGGCGCAGACGCTGGTGGGCGGCGGCGATCTGTGCGGCGGGCCTGGCGGGCATTTTACTCCAAGGGCAGCATCCAGCCTCCGGGCAGCGCGTTATCGAAAGCACCCGCAACTTTTTCGGCATTCTGTCCATTGTGGAAGAACACCCCGATGAACCTCAACAGCATTTATTGCTGATGCAGCACGGCACAACCTATCACGGCCTGCAATTCCAAAGCGACGACAAACGGCAAATTCCGACCTCGTATTACAGCCCCGACAGCGGCATCGGCCTCCTGCTGGAGCATTGGCCCGACGAAACACCGCGACGTATCGGAATCATCGGGCTGGGCGTCGGAACTATCGCCGCCTACGGCCGACCGGACGACCTCATCCGCTTTTATGAGATCAACCCCGAAGTCAATCGGCTGGCGCAACAGCACTTCTCCTTTCTGAAAGATAGCCGCGCGGACATTGAAATCGTCCTGGGCGACGCCCGGCTCAGTATGGAATACGAAGTACCGCAGTCCTACGACGTGCTGGCCGTGGATGCCTTCAGCAGCGACGCGATTCCCGTCCACCTGCTGACCGTCGAGGCGTTCGAGATTTACCTGTCGCATCTGAAACCCGACGGCGTGCTGGCGCTGCACATTTCCACACACCATCTGGACTTGCAATCGGTGGTCTGGAAGCTGGCCGAGCATTTGGGACTTTCCAGCCGCTGGATTGAAAGCTTTCAGCATGACGAAACCGGAGCGATGTCCTCGGACTGGATTCTGCTAAGCCGCGCCGCGCAAACGCTCAACCTGCCGGTATTACGCAGCCGACAAAGCATACCCTACGCCGATCTCGACCGCGTTCCCCTCTGGACGGACGACCACATCAACCTGCTCGAAGCCCTCAAGAAAAAAACAAAAGTGACATTTTAACCCTTAGGCTGAAACCCTTAGATCGCGCCAACACAACATCCAATAAATACAAGGGTTATGAATTAAATGCAACGACACATTCGGTTCGATAACCGATCTCTGCCAAACTGTTAACTGATAACTGATAACTGATAACTGTTAACTGTTAACTGTTAACTGATAACTGTTAACTGTTAACTGATAACTGATAACTGGAAAGCGCAGCCGGGCAATCGGAATGTCCCATAAAACACTCCCGTTTGCCCTATGCCGTTTGAAATAATACCCCGATTTGCCATACATTTTTTAACTTCCTGCTTAATCCATCGTCCTTGCTTTCCGATATACCAGCACAGGCGTTACCAAACGGCCTGAGATTCGAAGATTGACCTTTAACGGACACGATAGAGACAATGAACACGGGTAACACAAAAACGACCTGTATCTCCGGCTGCTCGAACGCAACCGGGTCAAGCTGCCGCCTGGATGTCATCACCCCCCTGGCCAAAAAAATCAATTGCCTTGACGTCAAACGCATTGCCGACATCTGCGTCAACGAAATCCCGCAATTAATCAGTACCAAGCTGGCCTCGCTCTACATCCTCGACGAAAACAGCGACATCCTCCACCTCGAAAAAAACAACCACCCGTTCCTCATCAACAATATCGTTTCCCTCAACCAGAACCCCCCTTCGCCGATGGTCGCGGCCGTCCGAAGCCAGGAACTGCTCATCATCGACGACGTGGAAACGCACAAAACCCCGAAAATTACGAACGCACAACGATCCTTTGCAAAAAACTACACCTCAGAAACCTGTGTGATTGCGCCGCTGATCTGTCACGGCCGCGTCGTGGGCGTACTCAACCTCAGCGACAAAACCGACGGGCCTGGTTTTACCGAAGAAGAAATTGCCATTGTCGAGCTGTTTCGCCAACTCATCGGCGCCTCCATCGGCAACATCAGCCTGTTTGAAAAAACCCAGCGTCAAGCCAAAACGGACGGCCTGACCGGGATGCTCAACCATCGCACCTTTTATGAAACACTCGACGCCGAGCTGCGGCGTGCCCAGCGTTACGGCGGACGCCTGTCCATCATCATGGCTGACGTGGACAACCTCAAGCCCATCAACGACAACTACGGCCACCGCGCAGGGGATATGGCCATCAAGCAGATCGCCCGCCGCATCGGCGCCTGCATCCGCCAGATCGATATGGCCGCACGCTACGGCGGGGATGAATTCTCCATCATTTTGCCCAACACCTCACTGGCCGACGCCGCCGTGGTGGCCGAGCGTATGGTCAATCTGGTCAAGTCCACTCCGATGATCTGGGAGCAAAACAAAATCGACCTATCCATCAGTGTCGGCGTCGGACAATATGACGGCGAAAGCGGCTCCGGAGATGTCGCCCGCGCCACCGACCAAGCCCTCTACGCCGCCAAACAAGCCGGCAAGGGCCGCGTCTATATCTTCGACCCCGCCACCGCCACAAAATAATCAATTTCCGCCCGGGTGGCATCGGTTCTGCGCAGCAGACCGATGGGAGACCGTCGATACCCCCCCCTTTTTTTGACTTTTACATTGTCTTTTTGATGTTTGCTTTTTGATTTCTGATATAATGCTTTGTATGTCAATATGTTATTCCAATTTCGCAAGAGCCGACCTCTGCTGTCGTAATTAGATTCTAATGGCAAAATCGCACAAAACCGACCGGCTGGACGCGATACGGGAGGTCATCAAGACCTTTCCGGCCGCCCCCGGCCTGTATTTTATGAAAGACGCCGACGACAAGGTCCTCTATATCGGCAAGGCCGCCAATCTCCGCAGCCGCGCCGCCAGCTACTTCCAGCCCGGCGCCAACCTCCACGAAAGCCGCGGCCCATGGATCGTCGAAATGGTCGCCAAGACCGCCGCCGTCGATTTCCTCCAGACCGAAAGCGAAGTGGACGCCATCCTGCAGGAAGCCCGTCTCATCAAGGACATCCACCCGCCCTACAACACCGACCTCAAAGACGCCAAGACCTTTCCCTATCTGGAAATCACCACCCGCCAGCCCTTCCCCGGCGTCTATCTGACCCGCAACCCGCAGGACGCCCGCAGCAAGCTCTTCGGCCCGTTCACCAGCGTCGGCGACCTCCGCGCCGTCATCGTCATCCTGCAAAAAATCTACAAATTCCGCACCTGCACCCTCGACATCCGTCCCGACGACCCCAAACGCCGCTTTTTCCGCCCGTGCATCCTCTACAACATCCGCCAATGCACCGCCCCCTGCGGCGACCGCGTCTCCAAAGACGACTACCGCCGCCAGATCCGCGACTTTGTGACGTTTATGCAGTCCAAACGCTCAACCGTCCTGCGGCAGCTCAACAAACAGATGGCCGAGGCCGCCGCCAAAATGGACTTCGAGACCGCCGCCGAGTGCCGCGACCGCATCCGCCTGATCGAAAGCCTCGACAAACGCGGCACCGTCGAAGGCAATCAGCAGCCCGAAGCCTTCGTCTCCGACCCCGCCGAGGCAATGGCCAAACTGCAAGCCCTGCTCAAATCCGACCAGCCCGTCCGCATCATCGAAGGCTTCGACATCGCCCATCTGGCCGGCGAAGAGACCGTCGGCTCCATGGTCCAGTTCATCGACGGAAAGCCCTTCAAAGACGGCTACCGACGCTTCAAGATCAAGACCGTCTCCGGCGTCGATGACTACGCCTGTCTCAAGGAAATCGTCACCCGCCGCTACAAACGCGCGATGGCCGGCGAAGAACTCTGGCCCGATGTCGTCCTCATCGACGGCGGCCTCGGCCAGCTCCACGCCGCCGAAGAGGCCTTCGCCGAAATGGGCGCACCGTCCCTGCCGCATCTGATGTCCATCGCCAAAAAAGAAGAACTCCTCTACATCCACGGCCGCGGCAAGGAACTCCGCCTGCCCGCCAACAACCCCGTCCGCAAACTGATGCAATACATCCGCGACGAAGCCCACCGCTTCGCACAGCACTACCACCACATCCTCCGCAAAAAGACAATGCTAAACGGTCAATAACAGCCGTAGGATGGGCTTTAGCCCTGTCCGGATCACTCGCAAAACAAGCGTCCACGCCGGTCACTATTCATCCCTGCGTATCCGGCTTTCAGTGTTTCAGAAAGTTACTATGTCGCTTAATTTCTGTTAAGTTTCGGTTTGCTGCTGATTCTATCCTGTATCATATCGATCAACTCATCTATCCGTTCTGGATACCCGGCAAGGATTGTTTGCCCCAACTGCCTGAGTTCATCGAGATTGTAAGGCTCACGGGAATACAAGGAGACACACATTTGGGTGAGTCCGTTCTTCAAGTAGAAGAAGTTGCTTTCAAGTTCCCATTTCTTTCGTCTGATGGATCTTGCGTTATAGGCTTCCCTGACCTTTTGACGGTCGGGCATATATGTATCTAAGGCGGGAAGTACTGGACGGACGTCAGGAGCATTATGGTCCAAGGCGATTTTCAAGCTTTGAAGACAGGTTTCCGCTGCCTCTCGTCTTAATACGGCAAATTGATGTGGAGGTGATTCCAGACATACTGCGATCAAGGCATCTGTCAGCTTGCCGTACATCTCACATCGGATTACAGCATCCAACGGCTGTTGAAGGGCTTTTTGGCTGAATTCGACTGTTTTAGCGACGCGAAAATCATGACGCGAAGAATACCCCTTGCCCGAATAAACTTTCGCCAACTCGGCATATATCCTGCCTATTTGTGCTTTCGAATCAAATTCCTGGATCAATGCCAGACAGGCGTCTTCGATTTGTGTGTAATCAGAGGCATCGTTTTTATTCCCGGCTGTAATTTTCGCCAAACGCCCCAGCACGACCTCATTCGGATCAATAGTCGCCATCGAGAAGCCTGTTGCAGAAATGACGTACAGCAATACAATTCCCCAAAACAATCGGCATTTGAATTTATCATCTTGAAACATCATTCGATCTCCCTTAAAAGCAATTCACCTGGTGCATTAGAGAACCTCTCACAATTAGGTATCACGGGCATCTTGCCGTGCATTATTCAATTTCCAGAGGTTGCCGGTATGATTGCCTGATAGTATCCAGAGCGTTATCGTTCACGCTCTCCTCGCTTGTCTTGGTTTCGCGGGTCTTCAAATCGTTAATAAAGTCATGTATAATCTGTTGAAATTCGACGACTTCCGGACTTATGAGGTGATCGGGCTGATAGCTCCCCAAATAAGTTTTTCCTTTATAGGAAATCATAACATGCACCTCTACCAAATCGACAGCATACATCCGTCGGTCGTGAGGATTCATTTTTTCGATGGTGAAATCGCGCAGACGATTCAGCAGGCGATCCAATTCAGACGATAGGCTGCGGTACTGATACGTACCGTTTTCAACGCCGATCTCAGTTCGGTTTCTGCCCGAAACAATCAGCGTTGCATCTCCCGACGGGCGGACCTCAAGCACGAATTCGCCCCAAAAAATACTGCCGCCTTCCCGATAAATCAAGGTAAGATGTTCATCCCATTTTTCGGGCAAGTCACTGGATTTCAACGCAAATTCAATGGGGTCATTGACAACGACGGAGAGCGGGTTGCTGTATTTCCGAATAGGCAGTTGGTCCGGCACAAGCTGGATAGTCGGAAGCTCAAAGCGGAGTTGAATTTCGGACGGCGTTATTGCCGGTATCCGCAACCGTTCCAAATGACACAAATGTTTCAGGATGGCGCCGGGGTCAAGGTTTCCGCCGCTGCCCTCCCATGGAGTTATATGTCCATAAGAAGACAATGTTACACCGATACGATTGCCCTCCAAATCATGGACATCGCATTGCAGATAGGGGTGAAGGGAACTCAGCGGAATGGGTTCCGAACCGATGTTCTGTACTTCAATCTGGATTGGAACCGTTCCGCCCTTTTTATAGACATTGCCGCCGGGCAGCGTAGCACGCATGCGCAAATTGTTTAAGGATTCGCCCCAGGGCGGATTGTCGTTTGCCGCCATTGCACTTGAAAAACTGAAAGCAAGAGAAACGATTCCCCAAAAAAACAAGTTTTTTGTTTTCATAGCAATGCCCTCAATAATACCCGTATGCTGATCAGTCAACAGACTGCGGCCTTACCGCCGGCCACAACCACAGATATTTTATATCTTACCTCCAGATACCGCAACAGCTTTACCCGGCAAAAAACGCACCTCTTGGATCCTGTTTTATGCCAATCGAGTTCCAGATGTTCTCCGGGCCGATATGGCATATTTTAGCAACATCCTGAAGCCTACGAAAAGACTTTTTCTCATCCCATCTTAATCAACGCCTTGACAACACCGTCGCGGTAGCCGGCAACCAGTTCGAACGCCTCGGCCGTCTGCGACACGTCAAAGGTATGCGTAATCATATAGTCCAGATCGACCTTCTTCTCTGCAACCAAGTCGATGGCTTTCTGCGTACAATGATTCTGCCGACGGACATTGATAAGGGTGATCTCTTTACGCCGCATCAGGTCAGGGCAGAAACACACCTTCTCCTCTCGCGGAATGCCGATCAACATCAGCGTTCCGCCGGGCTTGAGCAGCACCAGCGCCTGGTCGATGGTGTCCTGCTGCCCTGCACATTCATACACCACATCCACCCCGCCGGGCTGCTGCTTGAGGATGGATGCCGTAATATCCTCGGTCTGGGGATTGCCGACCCAATCGGCTCCGCCCTTTCGGGCAACCGCCACACGCTCAGGAATAATCTCCGTCATATAGACCGTCTGCGCCCCTTCGGCCTTGGCCGCGGCCAGACAGCTTAGCCCGATTGGCCCCGCCCCCAAGATCGCCGCCGCCGCTCCCGGCCGAATCCCCGACTGCTGCACGGCATACACGCCGATGGCAAACGGCTCGCACAGAACCCCTTGCTGAAGGGTTATTTTACCGTCAATCGGAAAGCAGCATTCGGCGGGCATCACCAAATACTCGCTCAAACAACCGGGTATCTGGCCGGGACAGCCCAAAAACATCAGCTTCCGGCAGGTGTGCGGCCGCCCTGCCCGGCACTGATCGCACTGATGACACGACACCGCCGGCTCAACGGCCACGGACTGCCCTGCCTTTAACCCCTTGACCGCCGGGCCGACCTCGACCACCGTACCGGAACACTCGTGCCCGACTTGATAAGGATACGCGACCACCTGACTGCCGATGCGACCGGTCTCGAAATAGTGCATATCACTGCCGCAAACCCCCACATACTCAATTTTCAAAAGGACATCCGTCGGATGCACAATCGACGGCGTCGGAATTTGACGACACTCAATCCGTCGAATGCCGGTCAACATTTGCGCGTTCATTGTAAGGAACTCCCAAAGTAATTCATCTTGCTCAAAGGGTGTAATCCAGTGCGATTTCGTCGCAATGGTCTTGTTTGGGGCACTGGGCGCAGTCGCTCCAGACCTTCATCGGCAGAGTTTGTCGATCAACCCGTCGGAAACCCAGCTTTTCAAAAAAAATCGGCTCAAGCGTCAGGGTAATCACCCGGTGCAGGCCAAGCGTGCGAGCTTTGTCGAGGCAGGCCGCCACCAGTTGCGAGCCGACCTTTTTGCCAAAATACCGCTGATCGACCGCCAGCGACTTAACCTCGGCCAAGTCCTCCCACAGCACTTTCAGCGCGCAGCAGCCGACCACCTGCCCGTCGGCTTCGACAACCTTAAAGCTGTGAATCTGCTCGTACAAATCCGACAGCGAGCAAAACAGCATCCGGTCATACTCGGCGTAGCAACTGACCAAGGCGTGCATCGCCTTGACATCTCCAATTTGGGCGTCTCTGACAATCATAGTCCATTAGTACCTTAACCACGAGGCTCTCAACGTCGGCGTAAACAACAACCCCGACACCATTATCCAAACAAAATATCATACCAAAATAAGGGACAAAAACAAATAGTTTGTATTTTTGGCAGGGCAATCGAATGAATGCCCTATAATGAGGGTCTTTTATGGAAGATTCGGCTCATACGCTCTTGCCGGGCCTGTTGCGGGATAGACCCGACCAACGGGAACCCGGCAACATCGTTCATCAGCTTCATGATATGCTGGTTATCACCGTCTGTGCCGTCATCGGCGACGGCCGAACCAGCGTCCTTGAGGTCACGCTCGACCCGACCGGCTGGGAACGTGACCACGGCCAAGATGGCCATACTGCAAATATCTTACAGGCCCATACTCGCCGCCTCTTCTTCGAGGCCGTAGTATTTCATTTTCTTATATAGCGTCGTGCGATTGATATCGAGGGCCTTGGACGTATCCTGCCGGTTCCAGTGATGCGCCTCCAGTGCCGCCCGCAAAAACGCTCGCTCCGGCCCTTCAAGAGCTTTCTTGAGGCTCTGGCCGCGATACCGCCCGGCCATGCCGTTTTCGACCCGTTCCCGCACCGCCGGCGGCAGGTCGTCGATATCGATCAGCGGCCGCTTGCTCAGCAGGGCCGCACGCTCGACGACGTTCTCCAACTCGCGGACATTGCCCGGCCACTGATACTGCTGAAGGCACTGCATCGCCTTGTCGGTAAACCCGCTTTTGGGTCGCCCGTGCGTCTTGCCGTAATACGCCAAAAAATGCTCGGCCAGCAGCGGCACATCCCCCGCCCGATCGGCCAGCGGCGGCAGCGCGAGACTGACCACATTGACGCGGTAGTACAGGTCTTCACGAAACCGCCCTTTGCGTACCTCCTCGGCCAGATCGACATTCGTCGCCAAAATCACCCGCACATCGACGCTGACGGTCGTGTTGCTGCCGACCGGTTCGAACTGCTTTTCCTGCATCGCCCGCAGGAGCTTGACCTGCATCGCCGGCGTGGCAGTGGCGATCTCGTCCAGAAACAGCGTCCCCTTATTCGCGGCCAGGAACTTGCCCTCTTTGTCCCGCACCGCGCCGGTAAACGACCCCTTGACATGCCCGAACAATTCGCTTTCCAGAAGCGACTCCGGCATCGCCCCGCAACTGACCTCGATAAACGGCCCGTTCTGCCGTGAGGAGCGGTAATGAATCGCCCGCGCCAGCATACTCTTGCCCGTGCCGCTGGGTCCGGTCATCAAAATCGTCGTCTTGCTGTCGGCCACCGCCTCGATCAACTCGAACACCCGCGCCATCTTGTAGTCCTGACTGATGACGTTGTCCAAGCTGTACCGGTGCTCCAACTGCTGGCGAAACTGCCGGTTTTCGTTCAAGAGCGCCTGCTGCCGCGAAGCGCGCTCCACCGCCAGCAGCAGATCGTCATCGACAATCGGCTTGGTCAGGTAGTCATACGCCCCCTTCTTGATGGCCTCGACCGCGCTTTCAATCGTGCCGTAGCCGGTAATCAGAATCACCACCGTCTGCGGATAATGGTCCCGCACAAAGTCCAGCAGATCAAACCCGCTGCCGTCCGAGAGGTTCACATCCGTCAACACCACCTCAAACCGCCGCTCGGCCAGCGCCTTTTTCGCCTGCCCCGCCGACCGCACCCCCGTGGCCGCATACCCCTCCAACCCCAGAAACTCACACAGCGAATCCAATATAATCGCATCGTCATCCACAACCAATATCGACCCTTTATCGCTCATCGTAACCTCAAAAATAACGTAGGATGGGCTTTAGCCCATCACAAAAAACCATCATTCGACAACCCCTTCAGGGGTTAAACAAGAATAGCCCCGCGTGCAGGCCGACAGGCCGTAACCCGGGGAAACGTATTTCCAAAAACCCTCAACCCTGAAAGGGTTGAATAACTCTGTGCGCACCGTTCATCCTGTCTAAATAACCTGTCGTCCCGGCAGTGTCACCGTAAACACACTGCCTCCGGGGATGTTTTGGGCCTCGACTTTGCCCTCTAATTTTTCCAGAATATCCCGGCAGATCGCCAGCCCCAGCCCCGTGCCGCGGCCGGGGGGCTTGGTCGTAAAGAACGGCTTGAACATATCCACTGCGATTGCCGGGTCAAACCCGCCGCCGGTGTCCTGAAAGGCCGCGCGCCAGCCTTCGTCGTTTTTGTCGAGCCGCACCGTTAGCGTCCCGGCCCCGTCCATCGCGTCGGCGGCGTTCTTGACCAGATTGCAGAACACCTGAAACATCGCCTCACTGTTTACCGCCGGCGCCGCCCCCTTATACGCCCGCTCCAGCCGCACCTCGACGCCCTCCATTACACCGGCCATCGCGGCCAGTGCTTCTTGGGCCACCTTGTCCAGCGGCTGTTTTTCAAACGGCGAATGCGCCCCGCGCGAAAACTCCAGCATCTCGCCGACGATCCTGGCCATCCGCATCAGCCCGTCCCGACAGTGCTGAAGGTACTCCCGCGCCTTGTCCGGCTGCGCGTCCAGCGCCCGCAGCGACAGATTAACATAACGCAGAATCCCGTCCAGCGGGTTGTTCAACTCGTGCGCGACGCGCCCGGCCACCTTGCCCATCGTCGCCAGCCGTTCGGTCTGCGCCGCTTCCCTGTATTGAGCCACTTTATCCGTCACATCACGGACAATCACCCCCCCGCCAATGATGGCCTGATTGTCCGGCCGTCGCACCGCCGCAAAGACTATATCCACCAGCCGCGTCTGCCCATGAGCGGTGACTTTCACCGCCTCGAAATGAACGGTCTGCCCCGCCGCCAGAACAGACTGGACTATCCCTGTCCAATTTTTCCAGGCGTGCTCATCGGCCGAGGCGGAAAGCGTCGCATCGATGCCGTCTTTGATTTCCAGCAGTCGAGCAGCGGGTGTGGTATAATCAATAATTTTGAGTCCACAATCAAAAGAAATGATGCCGGAACCCGTAGAATCGCACAAAGACTTGGCAAGAGCGTTGAAATAAAGCCCCGCAAAAGCATTATCAAAGTCAAAATTGTTTATTTCTGACAACACAAATGCCTTTTTTCAAGAGTAGCAATGAATTCGGATTCTATTTAAGCCTCGATGGATAAATATGTCAACAGCGAGGTTGACTTTTCTCCACATTCAAAAAAAATGACGATATTGAAACAAAACAACATTTTCTAATAGAATAGACAAAATTTCACATAAAACCGAGTCTGCAGCGTCATATTATATATAAGAAAATTAAAAAAACGTTGAAATATATCAACATTTAAGGGCAAGATGCCGATAATCAATAACAGTATCTGTATCCGCTTGGAAAATCTTAAGTCTGTTATTAGGCAGATTTTATATAGCTTGTGTCAGGTTCAAGGATGAAAGGTTCGGTTTGGCGGTATGAAACTTGCTAATGATTTTTCCAATGGTTTTTCAAATCCTTTTCAGGCGGAGACTTGCGAGATGGATCGAGACCGCAGAAGAAATCGGCGAAGACCGCTTGAGATGTCGGTCTATTGCCAGAAAGTCGGCGTGATGGATGGACGGTTTTTTAGCGGCAACACCGTCAATGTCAGCCCGGGGGGATTGTTGGTCAAAATGCAGGGGCCGTATCTGCGAGACGGCGAACTGGTCAGCGTCGAAATGGCAGTACCTACCGGCGACGGCCTGCTCAAAAATACCGGCCGGTTTTCCAGCTATGCCCGCGTGGTGCGCATCGCCGATTCAACCCACTCCAAGGACAACAACAAAGAAATCGCGTTTGAATTCTGCGAATCGCCCCGTTTCCGCGTTTAAGGCAACGATTTTGTCCTGAACGTCATTGCTGCTGATTAATGAATTCCGGCACAAGCTGACGGATGACTGCGACAATTGTGTCACGATCCTGACTCGGCGCCGCCTCGATAAGACGCTCAATCCCCTCCCTTAACACCTGCCGGTCTTTGGGGATATTCTTCCACACCGCAATCTTGGGGTGCCCTGTCTGGAGCATATCCTCGCCTTCAATACTCAATTCTTCAAAAAGTTTTTCGCCCGGCCGCAGCCCGGAAAACGCAATTTCGATATCCTCGCCCGGCCGAAACCCGCTGAGGGTAATCAACTCCCGCGCCAAATCGACGATCTTGACCGACTCGCCCATATCCAGCACGAAAATCTCGCCGCCCTGCCCCATCGTCGCTGCCTGCAAGACCAACTGGCTGGCCTCCGGAATCGTCATAAAATACCGCCGCATTTCCGGATGCGTCACCGTCACTGGCCCGCCGTCGGCGATCTGCTGCTTGAAGATCGGCACCACCGAGCCGTTGGAGCCGAGCACATTGCCGAACCGCACCGTCACAAAGCGGGTCGCGCTGGTCGTGTTCAAGTCCTGAATGTACATCTCCGCAACGCGTTTGCTCGAGCCCATAATGCTGGTCGGGTTGACCGCCTTGTCCGTGCTGATCATCACAAAACTGGCCGCCCCGAAAGCATCGGCCGCGTTCGCCACCGTTCGCGTACCGATGACATTGTTCTTGACCGCTTCGCCGGGATTGCCCTCCATCAGCGGGACGTGCTTGTGTGCGGCGGCATGGATAACGACCTCCGGCCGATACGCCGCAAAAATCTGATCAACACGGGTTTTGTCGGTAATATCGCAGATGACCGCCGCCATCGGAACATCGGGAAAATGGCGGCGCAGTTCGCCTTCGATAAAGAACAGCGGGTTTTCCGCCTGTTCGACCAGCAGCAGAAGCTTCGGACGAAACGCACACACCTGCCTGCACATCTCCGATCCGATGGACCCCCCGGCGCCGGTGACCAGAATCACGCGGCCTTTGATGTATTTCTCAATCTCCTCCAGATCCAGCTTGACCACGTCCCGGCCGAGCAGGTCGTTGATATCGACGTCACGCATCTGCGAGACTCTCAGTTTGCCCGACGCAATATCCGTCAGCGACGGCACAGTGCTGAAGCGCAGCTTGGTGCCCTGGCAGACCTGCACCACGCGGCGAAGCTGGCGGCGTGATGCGCTGGGTATCGCGATGGCGATCTCATCGATGTCATTTTTTTTGCAGATTTCGGGCAGCTGATCGACGTTGCCCAGAACGGGAATCCCGTGAATGCTCAGCCCGATCTTGGACGGGTTGTCATCGACAAAGCCGGCCACATCATACTGCACGTCCTTTCGCCGCAGCATCTCCCGCAGCAGCGCCTCGCCGGCGTTGCCCGCCCCGATAATCAAAAACCGCCTCGCCGAGCCGCGCGTCTCCGAGAAAAACTCCTCGTGGTACAGCCGCACCAGCATCCGCAACCCCGCCAGCAGCATAATCGTGGTAAACAAATCCAGCATCAGCACGCCCTCGATGGAGCGCTGGGCGTCCTTCAGGTCCAGATGACGCAGCACCAACTGCAATCGCTCGTCGCTGTTGATGGGATGCTTTTCCGCCTCGGCCAATGTCTCCGTAATCCGGCTGACGCCAAGCAAGTCCCTTAGCCCTAAGAGATTGTATTGCCGATGCTGCAGCAGACGGACGTGTTCGGTGCTGACCGCCTCACGAATCCCCTGCTCAATCTCCGCCATTTGCGTTTCAACGGCGTCGATGGCCGAGTCCGGCACAAGGTGCTTGCCGAATACTCCATACCCATACCAGAGTACCATCAGGACGATGCCGCTGGCCAAAGACGCCTTGGCGATCTGCATCAGGTCCGACAGACCGACATAACGCCACCACCCGCTGTATTGCCGAAAAAATCCGAATACAACCAGTTTCACAAGCAGCACAAAGACAAACAAAATCGGAAACGGATACATAAACCATTTCCGCTGGATCTGCATTTGGTTTGCAAACAAAAACGCCAGAAACAACGCCGCGACAAAACACCCCACATGAGCCAGCAAAATCACAAATCGCCGAAACCGCATCAGCCCTTTCGGAATCGCAGGAATCGAGTCGGCTCGATCAGCTGAACCATCTAAAGTGTGTTCGTTTGACAGTCTGATATTCGGCATTTTTCAAATCCTTACAGCAACGGTGTTAGTGCAGCGTTTGTTCCCCGCGGCGTTCATACGCCAGCGGAATATAGATCGTTTCGGCGGAGGTTCCATCCACTTTCTTGCGCACCAGTGCATAGACGATGGTGGATGCACAAAACAGATAGCTGAGAATATACGCCGCCATCAACCCGACAATAAAAAGGAAAAACAGATAAATAAAGAACGCACTGAGGGATTCGGACCAATTGGCCGCCTCATTGCTCCGACTCACCAGCGAAAAAAACGTCGGCCCCGACCACAACCGATCCAGTTTTTCGCCGCCGCCTGCGACAGCCATTCCCGCCGCTATCAGCCCATGCACGGCCTTGAGAACCAGATAGACCGTAAGCCGAATGATCAGATAAAAGAACGACCCCAAAAGGCCCGCGACAAAGATATAGAACAGCATCCACACCGGCCTGTTGAGTACATAGCAGACGGCCCGCCCGATGGCGCCGCGTCCGGTCGTCCCTTCATAAGCGACCGCCGGAAACAGCAGCAGCCCCCCCGCCGTCGTCCCCATCGCCAGTCCGACCACCGCCAGCCCCAGCAGCGCCAGCGCCCCGAACAAGACCCCAAACAGCAACTCGCCCACCCAGGGGATTTGTCCGAGCATCCCTACGGACATAATCAACACCGCCGGAATCAGCATCAGCCCCGCCGGCAGCAGCGGCGCAGCAACCAGCGAGCGGTATTTGTGATACGCAAAACCCAGCGCCTCAAAAAAGCCCGGCTTTTCATTCTGGGCATATTCCAGCGCCGCACAGCGGCAGACCGCCCCGCCCGCAAAACACATCACCGCAAACGAAAAAGAAAAAAAGATCAGACTATACCAAGGGTGAAACCGCAGCGCCCAGATCACCGCCCGAAAGCACAGCCACAGATTCACAAACACATGTTCGATGTTGCTGAAAAACGACGCCTGGCCGAGATTGAACAATTGGCGGGTGGCGTCATTAAACCGCCCGGAGGTGAACGACCAGAGCGTGGAAAAGACCCCCCTGCCGGGAGCCTGGCCGCGATACCGCTCGATGAATGCATCGACACGGTCGGGCGCAACCAGATACGCCTCAAGCTCGGTCGCCTCCGTCAGCGTCACCCCACCGATACGACCCTGCTGACGCACACCCGGCTCCGGATGCACCACCACCGACAAGCTGACCCGATCCAGCAGGTAGCCGACCAGACAAATCGCCGCCACCGCCAGAAACAGAATCGCCAGCTTGACCGGCCCCACCGCCAGCGTGAACCCGTAGGCCAGCTCCGGCAGCGCCACATCTTCCCAAATACCGCGTAACGAGTATCGACCCGCCAAACGCAACCTCCCATATTAGCCATCCACAAACATATCAACAACGCCGCCCAACCCGCAACGACACGACAACAGCATTATACACCACGATTTATAACAATAAACAACGATTTGTAGAATTTTCTTTGTTTCCGGATGACGGCCAAACAACGCCTACTGGGTAATCCCGTTGGCGTTTTCCTGTCGGCGGCGGCGGAAAAAGGCTTGAAGCTGGTCCTGACAGTCCTGCCGGAGTACATGGGGCGTTACGGCCAGGCGGTGATTGAGCCGTTCATCCTGTACGATATTGTACAGCGAGCCGCAGGCGCCGGTCTTGGGGTCATCCGTCCCGAACACCAGCCGATCCAGCCGGGCCAGCACCAATGCCCCGGCGCACATCGGACACGGCTCAAGCGTCACATAAATCGTACAGTCGTGCAGCCGCCAGTTGCCCACGGCCTCGGCCGCCTGCGTCAGGGCGACGATCTCGGCGTGCGCGGTCGGGTCGTGCAGTTGCTCACGCTGATTGTACGCCTTGCCGACAACCCGCCCCTGATGCACAATGACGCACCCGATCGGCACATCGCCGTTTTCCTCGGCGATAAACGCCTGATCAATCGCCAGCCGCATAAACCGCTCGTCTTCGCGGTCATTGGGTAAAACAGAAAATTCCGACACAATAACCCTTATTTAATCAACGCAATGATTTTATCCAGATCATTGGCCGCCTGAAGCGGCGGGTTGCTGTATTCTCGCCCCATCCTGCTATGATATTCCACCGTCGCGTTGGGGTCTTTGAGTACATGGCCGGTCAGCACACACGCCACCCGGTCATCCTTGCCCACCGTCCCGTCGGCCAGCAGATACTTTAAGCCCGCAATCGTCGCCGCTGAGGCCGGCTCGCAACCCAGCCCGTACTTGCCGATCTGTGCCTTGGCGTCCAGAATCTCCTCATCCGTAACCGCCAGCACTACCCCGTCGCACACTTCCAGCGCCCGCAGACATTTTTTCAGATTCACCGGTCGGGATATCTCAATCGCCGAGGCAATCGTGTGCGGCCGGTATCCCGATGCATCCAGCCCCTTGTAATAGGCAGCGATGGCCGCCTCATCGACGTTCCCGCCGTTCCACCGCAGTTTCTTATCGTTGTAAATTTCCGTCAGCGTATTCGCCCCCGACGCGTTGATGACCGCCAGCCGCGGCACGCGGTCGATTAGCCCCAGCGCCTTTAGTTCCATAAAGGCCTTGCCGAACGCGCTGCTGTTGCCCAGATTCCCGCCCGGCACGACGATCCAGTCCGGCACGTCCCAACCCAACTGCTCGATGATCCGAAGCATAATCGTCTTTTGCCCTTCCAGCCGGAACGGATTGAGCGAGTTGACCAGATAAATCTTCATCTGCCGGCACACATCCTGCACCTGCCGCATACAGTCGTCAAAATCCCCGTCGATCTGGATCGTCTGCGCCCCATAATCCATCGACTGGCTCAGCTTGCCGAACGCGATCTTGCCCTGCCCGATAAAAACCGTCGCCTTCAGCCCGCAACTATGGGCATACAGCGCCATCGACGCCGAGGTATTCCCCGTCGAAGCGCACGCGCTGGCCGTCGCCCCCACCATCGTTGCATGGCTGAACGCCGCCGTCATCCCGTTATCCTTGAACGACCCCGACGGATTCAGCCCCTCATACTGCAAAAACAGCCGCGTCGGATGCATCCCCAACTCCGCCGCCAGCCCGCAGTTCTGCTGCAAAACCGTCTGCCCCTCGCCGATGCTCACCTTGGCCGTGTCAGGGCAAAAATCCAGCAGTTCCCGAAACCGCCACACCCCGGAAAAATCCAGCCGGTCGTTCCGCGTCGCCCATCGCGTACTAAAATCCATCAACCTCTCCGGCAGCGGAACCGTATCCCAATTATAACAAATATCCAGCAAATCCCCGCACGCCGGGCACTCAAACAACACCTCATCGCATCCAAACGTCGCCGCACACTGCGGATTGATGCATCGTTGATACGCGCTACTTTGTACGCTCATTACGCTCTCCAGTAGATTCTTGTTGTGAAGCCTCGATCCTGCTTATCAGTGCCGGCAGGTCGGCGATGCGGTCGATGCAATGCACGCCGCGCGGCACGGTTTTGCCCACATTGCTCGGCCCGACTTTCAGGGCTGCAATCATCCCGGCCGCCTGTGCCCCGATCACGTCTTTATGGATCAAATCGCCGACAAACAAAATCTTTTCCGGCTCGACCCCGACCCTTTTGGCCGCCTCCTGAAAGATGTTCACATTGGGCTTGCGCCAGGGAAATTCATACGAATACAGCCTCACTGGAAAAAACTCCAGCAGCCCTTCCTGCTCCAGATGCCGCTCCAGACTGCTCTTGTGAATAAATGTATTGCTCAGCACGCCCAAGTCCAGCCCCATCCGATGCAGTTCGGTCAGCGCCTCACCCGTGCCCGGCTCGACAACCCCGACCTCCGCCAGATTCTCGTACCAACGCCAGTTCAACTCCTCCAATTGCTCAGGTGTCAGCGTCATTCTATTTATTTCGCAGTAAGTCCGCAGCAAGTCCAGCGAATTAAAATCTTTTCCCGTCGCCCATGACCGCAGCAGATACCACCGCACCCCCCATAAATGCAACAGCCGATAGACCCAGAACGAGCCTGTCGGCTGTTGATGTTCCTGTAAATAGGCATACGAACGGCGTATCGCTTCTTCGACTAGCTGCCCTTTGCTGACCTTGCCAAAATGCAGCAGCGTATCGCCCAGGTCAAACAATACCGCTTCGATCCGTCGCCTGCTCAAGACCGTTACCTCTGCGGCGGCAGCTTGTCGCCGAACGCCTCTTTGGTCCACTTGTCCATTTCGTCGTCCGTGATCGCCGACATCCGGTCGGCCGCATACTCGGCGTCGATCTGGTCCTTGATATAGATCACACGCGAATCGTGCTTGGGAATATCGACCTCGTACCGCTCTTCGATCCAGTGCTTGATTCCCGCGGCGCCGGTCTTATCCGTAATCGCCACGCCAACCGGCCGCTTGAGCAGTTTGAGCGTATCAAAACAGTTGTAAATCTCTTCGTTCTTCAACAGGCCGTCAGCGTGAATCCCCGCCCGCGTCACATTGAAGTCCTTGCCCACCAGCGGATAATTCGGCTGGATATTAAAGCCCAGTTCCTTGTTGGCATAATGTGCCAAATCCGTGATGGCCGCATAATTAATCCGGCTGTCCGTGCCCTTAAGCTGGGCGTGTTCAATGACCAACGCCTCCAGCGGCGGGTTGCCCGTCCGCTCGCCGACGCCGAAGATCGCGCAGTTCGCCGAAGCACACCCGTACAGCCACGCCGTCGCCGCACACACCTGCACCTTGTGAAAGTCGTTGTGCCCGTGCCATTCCAGCAGCTCACTGCCCAAGCCCAGCTTGCGCAGTCCGGCGATCAGCTTCGGCAGCGACCGCGGCAGTGTTGAATTCGGATACGGCAGCGCAAAGCCCAGCGTATCGCAAAGCCGCAGCTTGATAGGCACGTTGTACTCCTGCGACAATTCCAGCAGCCGCGCCGCAAACGGCAGCACAAATCCGTCGTAGTCGGCGCGTGTAACGTCTTCCAAATGACACCGCGGACGAATCCCGTTATCCAGTGCCGACTTGACAATGTCCAGGTACGACTGCATCGCCTGCGCCCGCGTCTTCTTCAACTTCAAGAAGATATGATAATCGCTGGCGCTGGTCAGGATGCCGGTTTCTTTCAGACCCAACTGCGTGACAAATTTAAAGTCCGCCGCAACCGCCCGAATCCAGCCGGTGATCTCCGGAAAATCATACCCGCGTTCCTGACACAACTGCACCGCCTTGCGGTCGCGATCCGAATACAAAAAGAACTCCGACTGACGGATCAAGTCCGTCCCCCCGTTGATCTCATGCATAAAATCGAATATCTTCAGTATCTGCTCCGGCGAATACGGCGCACGGGCCTGCTGGCCGTCGCGGAAGGTCGTATCGGTAATCCACACCTTCTCCGGTATATCCAGCGGAACGGTCGCCTCTTCGATGTCCATCTTGGGAAACGTCGAATACGGAAAGACATCCCGATACAAATTGGGCTGGTCAACATCCTGTAGCTGAATCGTTTTTAGATCCATGTGCACCTCTCATTTTCTTGAGTTATCAACTCCGTTTATCCAAAAACAGTCTATAGCCGAGGTGGGATTCGAACCCACACGCCCATTACGGGCAGGGGATTTTAAATCCCCAGCGTCTGCCATTCCGCCACTCGGCCAAATGTACGTAATATACCCGTTTTCGGTTCCAAAATTTCCGATTCCGGATTATAGGGGAATTTTGAGATTTTTCAAGAAGTAAAATTATATGCCGACCACGGCAATGCCGAGTTTGTCGGCCAATGCCAGCGTTTGGGGCTTGTCGATAATGAGCGTGCGCCCCTTTTCGATCGCCAGACAAACCCCGCCGCACCGCTTGAGGCTCTGAATTGTATCCGGCCCGACGCACGGCACATCAAACCGCATATCCTGATCAGGTTTGGCGGATTTCAGCAGCGTCCACCCCCCCTTTTTGCACAGCGCCCCGGCCCGCTCAATCATCTCAGCCGTACCCTCGATCGCCTCGACCGCCAGAATCTCCCGCTCCCTGACTGCAATCGCCTGCCCGATATCCAGCCGCCCGATCTCCAGCACCATCGGCCAGCCAAACGCGATATCCGCCCGCACCGCCGACGACGGCTGTATCTTGGTCATCACCCCTTCATCCGCCAGATGTTCTTTGCAATACATAACCGAATTCTCCAGAATAATCCCGTCCGACGCAAATTCTTCGGCAATTGCATTCAGCACGGAATCATTGCGTTTGTCTTTGCCCCGCAGCCGAACATACCAGATCCGCAGCGCCCGCCAGTCCGGCAGATAGCGCAAAATCCGCCACGGCGTAAAAATCCCCGTCTTGGCCACGCGCCCCACCATAATCGCACGCGTCGCACCCCGCCGCCGCAGTTTTCGCATCCACCCGCCGGGACGCGCCACCGCCCCATAAAAAAAATCGTCCACATACCCGGCCAACTCCGGCGACGCACTCCCGGCCAGCCCGATGCAGACCACCCGCATCCCCGCACGCCGCGCACCGTCAGCCACCATAAACGGCAGCCGCCCTTCGCCCGCGATCAGCCCCAGCACCGGCCGTTCGTCACGTTGCGTCGCGATCACCAAGTTTTTCGACCTTCCGTTCAAGGGCTTTTATTTTCTTCTTCATCTCCGGCAGATACTCGATCAGGCTGTACGCCCGTTTGGCTTTGCTGCCGTCAACCGCAGGCGCCCCGGCCAGCATTGCCCCGTCCGGTACATCGTTGATCACGCCCGCTTGGGCGGCAATCCGAACCATATTGCCGATGCGAATGTGCCCCACAACCCCCGCCTGACCGCCGAGGACACAGTGATGCCCCAAAATCACCGACCCGGCAATCCCCACCTGCGGCACCAAGAGACAGTGCGGCCCGATCTTGGCCCCATGCCCGACCGCCACCGCGTCGCCGATCTTGCTGCCTTTGCCGATGACCGTATCGTCCAGCGTCCCCCGCTCAATCGCACTGCCGGCCCCGATCTCGACATCGTCTTCCAGCACCACCCGCCCGATCTGCGGAATCTTGTGATGCTCACCCTTATGCGTCGCAAAACCGAAGCCGTCCTGCCCGACCGAGGCGTTCGACTGCACGATGACCCGATCCCCAATGCGGCAGCCGTCATAAATCGCCGCATTCGGATAAAAGATGCACCCGTCCCCGATCTCGACATTCGGCCCGACAAACACCCCCGGATAAAAATAGCAGTTCGCCCCGACAACCACATTTTCGCCAATCGAAACAAACGCCCCGACCTGCGTACCCTCGCCCAACCTGGCCGAGGCGGCAATCTCGGCCTTGGCGGAAACCCCGACCGCCGGATGCTCCCGATGCCCGTGCAGCAGCACAACAACCTGCATAAAGGCATAGTACGGGTCTTCGGCAACAATCTGCACCGCCGAAGTCTTCACCGGCGTCGCCACCAGCACCGCCGCGGCCTGCGTCGCCTCAACCCGCGACGCATACTTGGGATTGCTCAAAAACGTAATCTGCCCCGGCCCGGCCTTGTCCAGCGTCGAGGCCGCCGTGATCGCCACAGCAGCGTCGCCCACAACCCGACCGCCCACATGGTCAGCAAGTTCCTTAACGGTTTTCATCTGCATTCGTATTCTTTTCTGTCTGAATAATCTGATTTTTGCCCCATTATACCCATTTACCCCACCCCGTCAAACGATTATCGCGCCGCACAATCCCCGTAGGGGCGAACCTATGTGTTCGCCCATCCCCTAAAAAACCGGGGGGCCTTCTACGAGAGTGAAGACGTTGACGAATGCTGAAAAGGCTTAGCATGGGTGGCACCTTCAAGCGATAGCTTGTGGGTGCAGGGCGGCGGGCTGGCCTTGGCGTATGATGCCGAAAATAGGCTTGTCTCGGCGGGAAATATCAGTTATACTTATGACCTGCTGGGTCGGCGATCTTGCCGGACGCAGGACGGCGTGACGACGGCGGCTGTCTGGAACGGGGCGCATGTGATCGCCGAGTATGTCAATGGCTCTTTGGCAAGGAAATAGTTCTATGGGCCGGGGATATTGTTCGTAGTACACGCTTTAGCGTGGTTTTTGGGGAAGCGTCCGATTAATCAAGCTGAAGCTTGAACTACAAACATAGGGGTTGATTCGGCTGCTGGTGCACGAGTCCGGGGCGATTGCGGTAGAGACGCACGGCCGTGCGTCTCTGCGGTGTGAACGGGCGGGTGATGGCCGCCGCGGGACCCGACGGCAACTGGCTGACCGAAGATACGGCCACGCAGGATATCAGCGCCGTGGGCAATCCCTACCTGTTCACCGCCCGCCGATGGGACGCCGCCACCGGCCTGTACCACTACCGCCACCGCGACTACACCCCCACCCTCGGCCGCTTCCTCCAGACCGACCCGGCCGGCTACATCGACGGCATGAACCTCTACGCCTACGTCAACAACAACCCCGTTAATAGAGTCGATCCTATGGGGTTGTGGTGGGATAGCAAAGGGATATTTGGCGGCGTAACGATGGTTCTTGGAACAGGTCTGACACTTGCAGGACTGCCGCAGGTTGGCATACCAATGCTCGTAGTTGGAGCAGGATTGGTAATTTGGGATGCTTATGACGCGGTAAAAGACGGTGGAACTGGTGAAAAAATACTTGACAAACAAGTGGGGGAGAAAGTTGATGACTTGAATGATAGAAACCGAGGACTTCAGGGAGATGATGATTTTGATTTGTATCCTAATAGACCAAAGGAAAAAAAGTGTAAATAACCCATATTGTTAAGGGGAAATGAGATGCAAGAAAGAAAACAAATTCTGGGTATTATCACATTAGCTATTACATTTTTAGCATCAGGTTTATTATTGGTTATTTCCTTTCTTTATTACGAAAGAGGCGAATTTGGTCGAACAATTTTTAATTTTGGATCTGCAATGCTAGTAGGGATGTTTTCAACAGCAGGAATAATCTATTTAAGGTTAAAGGGGCATTTATTGTCAATAGAAAAGCTACTTGAAAGAATTGAAAATAAGGGGTAATATCCCATCAACTCGTTTGTTGTTAAAACGGGCTGGATGCAGCGATTGTGATGACGGCTTTGAGTAAGGCCGGACGCAGGGCGGCGTGACGACGGCGACTGTCTGGGATGGGGCGCATGTGGTCGCCGAATATGTCAATGGCTCTTTGGCAAGGAAATATATCTATGGGCCGGGGATGGATAACCCGGTGGCGATGGTCACTGTCAGCGGGCAGACGGAGACGTGGTATACCTATTTTGCCGATGCGCTGGGGTCGATGCGGCTGCTGGGTAGAGACGCACGGCCGTGCGTCTCCACCGTGTGAACGGGCGTGTGATGGCCGCCGCGGGCGCCGACGGCAACTGGCTGACCGAGGATACGGCCGCGCAGGATATCAGCGCCGTGGGCAATCCGTACCTGTTCACCGCCCGCCGATGGGACGCCGCTACAGGCCTGTACCACTACCGCGCCCGCGACTACACCCCCGCCCTCGGCCGCTTCCTCCAGACCGACCCAATTGGCTACGCCGACAGCATGAACCTCTATGCTTACGTCAACAATAATCCGCTCAACTGGGTTGATCCGTGGGGGCTGTGGCAAGATCATAATCAATTTGGGCGATTAGGAAGGGGGGCCAAATGGAAGTGGACAGTTTGATTACAATCGTCTTGATAAAGGATGGACAAACCCTTGGCTACCGTGGGCAACTCCATTGCATTTTAGGGATAGAAAGTCTGTGGAAAAGGACTTGAGGGATGCTGTGCGGAATCAAGAAAGAGACGCTTTTGAATCTCTGATGCACCAAGGTCAAGACTCGTTCAGCCATTATGACAACGGTTAACCAGATACACGGACGATGCTGGATGGGTCGAATTTAACTCGCCGTGCTTGGAGCGGACATCATCGCGGGATTTTGTGTTCAGATTCACGGTTGCAGGGGTTGTATGCCCAGAACTGCTTTGGGTAAAATATGGAAGTATCTGCGACGACGCCGAACAGGTCTTTGAGGGCTTGCCGGGTTGGTGGTGCAACACGGATGAGTTTCCGCTTGCCCCTGACCCGGCACAGCTCGGTTCCGGTTTTCCATTCCAAGGACAGGTCGGT
>JAAYCR010000039.1 GCA_012729675.1 Phycisphaerae bacterium
ACGGCAGTCTCCTGCATAAAAGTGCTGTTTCCAACCCTTTTATCGGACAGATTGCCGTTTTTTGTTGAAATAATCATCATTTTCGTCCAAAATCCCGATCAGAAAAGTCAGTCAACTTGAGTTATTAGATGAACTTGTAACATTGTCAGCCGAATACGTCAGGTACAGACGGTCATCATCGAATTCGCCGGTAGTCGAAGACTCGAAATCCATCTTTAACACAAGGTAATCATTAACAGCAAGATCTCCCCACACCACTTTGTTGGCTTCCACGCCCGACATTACGGCGCCGTACTGGGCATTTGTCACACCCTTGGTACCCCCAACGCCGATACCATCTTGGACGTTCGGAGTACGGCTGTCGTTAGCAGCCCAATCACTCGAATCGAGAAGAGGGCCGTCTGCATAAGAATCGAAGTCATCTGCGATTGAATACGCATTGACAACACCGGCCACGCCCACCACTAATAATACGCTCACTACCATTTTTAGAGTACTCATCATTCCAACCTCCACAAAAAAACTCTACTCATAACGTTTACTGCAAAAGCCATTCTCTTGCAGTCAATACCAAAATCACGTTGTTAGAATCAAGTCAAGGCCGTGTGCCCGACTCAGGGCGGCTTGGCTAAATCGTCGCATTCAAGTAAACGTTCATACTTGCCCAGTGAGAAACGTGTCGGCAATCGCGTGAGCGAACTTGAGGGCAAAACACAGCGTCCAGGGCAAAACGCCCTGATATTTACCGAATTAGAAATATTAAGGACATTAAATTGCACAATCGACAACATAGCAGCCGCAGGAAGCCGCCTTTGACGCCAACCCCTGCCAGCGAACATCGAACAGTAACTCTCCGTACCAACCGCCGCCGAAAAGCGTTCGAGTCTATGTTTCAGTCGATTAATTCTCATTGGATCGATCTACTTCCCCCCGTATCGTAGGGACCACAATCGCCGTGTATCACCCGCCCACACCCCGTGAACGTCATACCGTATATTAGCGTATCGCCGCCGCATTTTCAACAGTTTTTTTAAATTTCACATAAATAAACCCCAAAACAGTCTGTCTGTCGCGACACAGACACATTACCGTAAGTCTTTACATATCAAGTATTTGCAGTTTCGCCAATCGGCGGGGAGGGCAAGCCCTGTTTTTTCCGTAGAGTCCACATGTTTTTGGTTCTAACGGTGGTTGAGAGAGGGTCTTTCAGAAGGGGGTGCGGCCGAGGATGGCGTCCTGGAGGATGGAAGCGGCGGAGAATTCGATGGCCGAGCCGGTGGGCAGGCCGCGAGCGAGGCGGGTGACTTTGACATCCATATTGCGCAGCAGCGAATGGATGTAAAGGGACGTGCCGTCGCCTTCGAGGTTGGGGTTGGTGGCCATGACGACCTCGGTGACGCCGCCGGCGCGGATGCGTTTGACGAGGGCGTCAATGGTCAGATCATCCGGCTCGACGCCTTCCAGCGGGGCGATGTGGCCGTTGAGGACGTGATAGACCCAGCGGCACAGGCCGGTTTTTTCGAGGCTGATGACGTCTTTGGGCTGTTCGACGACGCAGATGACGTTGTGCTCGCGGCGGGTGTCGGCACAGATGCCGCAGACCTCCGATTCGGCCAAGTTGAAGCAGACGCGGCACTGGTGGATGTTGGTCTTGACGTCGCGGATGGCCTCGGCCAGGGCGAGGGCCTCTTGAGGCTCGGCCTTGAGGATGTGAAAGGCCAGCCGCTCGGCGGTTTTGGGGCCGATGCCGGGCAGATTGCCGAACTGCTCGATCAATTTATTCAGACTTTGGGTATAGGCCGGATTCATAAGTTACTCTGTCGGGTATTCCTCAAATTCGGCGTCCGGGATCGCCGGGTGGTTGCAAGCAGATTCCGGGGCCGGAAGGACGGTTTCGATCTTTTCAATACTGATAGGCGTTGCGTTTAGGCCTTGCAGCACCATCTGGACGGCCGGGTCGTTGAGGGCGTCGCTGCGCTGCTGCCGCGTCGGCTTGGCGGGGGCGAAGAGTTCCTGTTCGGGTTTTTCCGGCTCAAACAGCTCGGCAGCATTCGGCTCGTCCGTGTCGGCGTGTTCGTCCGGCCGGGCGGTTTGCGGCGAGGCCAAGGTCAGCGCGATGGGACGGCCGGCGACGGCGGACAGTTCCTTTTCGATGGCGGCCTTGCGCTCTTCGCAGATCGAGCGGGCCATCGGGCCGGTGTTGGTATCGGGAAAGGACAGTTCGAGGGCATTGGCCTTGACGGCGGTCGCCCGGCTTTGCGGCAGCATCAGCCCCAGCCCAGCGCCGACGGCACGGCCGACGCGCTCGGCGACCTGAGGCCATTGGCGGCAGAGGGCATCGGCATCCTGCGGGGCGGGGCGTTCTTCTGAATCTTCGCACCCACAAGCCTTCGGCTTGAAGGTGCCACCCGGAGTCTCTAACGGGCTAAAGCCTGAACTACGAACGGCGGTCAGGGATTTTTTTTTTACGTCAACTGGCCCGGCGGGCATGGCGCGGACCTGGGCAGCCAGTTGGTCGATGCCGATGAAGTGCTCGCTGAGAGCCAGCCGAAGCAGCGACGCTTCCAGCAGGGCACGGCTGGTCTCGCTGTTTTTGAGCGTCCAGCGGAGTTTTTCCAGCGCGGTGATGTTATAGACCAGACCGGCGATGTCGAATTTGCCCGCCAGATCGGCCATGGCCGTGCGTTCCTCGTCCGTCAGCACCAGCAGGGCGCTGTCGCGGCCGGCGCACTGAAAGACCATCGCTTCGCGCATGATCTCGATCATGGCTTCGCAGATTTGGGCGGCGCTTTGGCCGGTCAGGAGCAACGCGTCGAGGCCTTGCAGGACGGGCGAGGCGGCGTGATCGGCGATGGCCGTCAGGAGCACCGTGACCTTCTGGCGGTCGGGAATGCCGATCAGGTCGATGAGCTGGCGGGCGTTGAGCGGTTGCGTGCCGGCGCTGATGAGCTGGTCGAGCAGGCTCAGGGCGTCGCGCATCGAGCCATTGGCCAGACGCGCCAGATGCACCAAGAGGTCCGGCTCAAAGGAAATGCCCTCTTCTTTGAGGATTTTGCTGACCTGTGTGCTGACGATGTCCGGCGGGATGTTGTGAAAGTCAAACCGCTGGCAGCGCGACTGGATGGTCGCCAGCACCTTGTTCGGCTCGGTCGTGGCAAAGATGAACTTGACGTGATCCGGCGGCTCTTCGAGTGTTTTTAGCAAAGCATTAAAAGCGCTGTCAGTCAGCATGTGGACTTCGTCGATGATGTAAATCTTAAAGCGCGCCCGTGCGGGACGGTAAATAGCATTAGAGGTTAATTCTCGGACATTTTCGACCTTGTTGTTGGAGGCCCCGTCGATTTCGATAACGTCGATATCGTCGCCGGTGTTGATGGCGATGCAGCTATCGCATTTGAGGCACGGAGTGACGGTCGGGCCGTCGGCGGCAAGGCAGTTAAGCGACTTGGCCAGGATGCGGGCCATGGTGGTTTTGCCGCAGCCGCGCGTGCCGCAGAACAGGTAGGCGTGCGCGACCCGCCCGGCGGCGATGGCGTTGCGAAGCGTCTGGGCGACCACATCCTGACCGAGAACGTCGTCGAACGTCTGCGAGCGATACCGCCGTGCTAAGACCGTATAAGCCATTTCGATTGACTATTGATTAATGATTATTGATTATTAATTAGAATTTTGGGATGTTTTTCGGGACGCAACGAAAATCGATGTCAATTCCCTTGCCTCGCCCAACAAGCTCTCGCATTTGCGAACCAACAACAACCCTTCTTCTATCAAAAACTCGATCCAGAATGCCGTTTCGTCGATTTCTTCGACAACAATACTGATTTTGGAGGTAAACGCCGCTTTTGAGTGCCCCACACAAGCCGCACGATAATTCGCCGACACAGAGGTTGAACTGCGTATCATCTGATGTCGGATATGATTGGACACCGGGTCATTCGGCAGCAACAAGGCCAGTTTAACGCACCGATGGGAAAAATCTTTGGTTCGTTTTTTAAGGTCGTCCGGAGTCATTATGCTAATAATCAATAATCAATATTCAATAATCAATTCAAAAAGGTGGTCGGGTTTGCCACGCACAACACCACGCATACTTATGGCTGCTCGGTTCCCCGCCTGACCAGGTTCGTACCGGATGCTTGCATGGGACCCGACCCTAAAAAGGTTTAAAATAAAATCAAAAGATCAAAGTAAAGCAACCGCCTTTGGCGGAGATCCTTTTATTTGTCATTTTTCGTTTCCCGACAAAGGTGGCAGTATATACAAAAAGCTTGGAATTTCCACAAAAAACATTTCGAGTTTGCTGTTTTTTGGCTTATAATTGTGTAAGCGTCAGAGAACGGCACATTGGGATGTGCTTTACGGTGAAACTTCAAGCAGGAGAGACCGATGAAAGTACGCGTAGAAGATAGTTGCACGGCATGCGGGTTGTGTGTGGATACCTGTCCGGAAGTGTTCGCGATGGGTGACAGCATTGCAGAGGTAATTGTCGATACGGTTCCGCCGGAACTTGAAGATGCCGCACAGCAGGCCGCCGATGAGTGTCCGGTCGAGGCGATCATCGTCGAATAATCGCGGTTTCGGGGGTTAGTCCCCTGCTGACAATTCTTTGCCGCGTTCACAGGCGGTCGTAATGGCCTCTTGTACCATTTGGCTGAATTGCGCGGCCTCGAAGACGTGCACGGCCGCTTCGGTGGTGCCGCCGGGACTGGTGACGTTTTTTCGTAAAAGAGATGGCGTTTGGCCTTTTTCCTGTGCCTTCTCGGCCAGCAATGCCGCTCCTTTGGCGGTCTGGAGTACCAGTTCAGCCGCGATGTTCTCCGGAAGCCCCAATTCAACGCCCGCCTTGATCATTTCTTCCATCAGCAAAAAGAAATAGGCCGGGCCAGAGCCGCTGACGGCGGTAACCGAATCAATCAGATCCTCATCATCTACAACAGCCGTTTTCCCGACGGCATTAAAGAGGGCGCTGACGGCCTTTAAGCCCTTCGCCGAGGCGGTGGCGTTGTATAAACCCGCCATCCCGGCCCCGACCAGCGCAGGGGTGTTGGGCATGACCCGTACCAACTGCACTTTGCCCAGCCGTTCGAGGATGAAGTTGCAGGTTTTTCCGGCGGCAATCGAAACTACCAAGGCGCTGGGCCGCAGCGTACCGGCGATGTCGTCCAGCACATGCCCCAGCAACTGGGGCTTGACGCTCAGGACGACCATATCGGCCGCTGCGGTCAGTTCGGTGTTGACCTGCGTGATGTGCACGCCGTAAGCGGCCCTTAACTCAGCCAGACGCTTGGGGCGTACATCCGAGACCCAGACCGACCGCGGCGCATACAGCTTGTTCTGCAAGATGCCCTCGATGAGCGCCTGCGCCATATTCCCCCCGCCGATAAACCCAATTGTCTGCATAGCCACTCCGAAAATCCCATCCATTGAACAGTTCTGCTTTCTTTTCTTCTTTACACCGGCAGGCAACGCTTTACAATATCTTTTCCTATAACTTGTTCAGATTTTTTTGGAGATTTGACGATGCAATTCCAAATAAAGCCTCCCACCTGCGCTAACACTGCCCGTAATTTCAGCCTGCTCGCCGGGTGTGCCCTGCTGCTTCTGACCGGCAGCACCCGCGGGGCGTTGACGCTGTGGTACGAACAGCCCGCGACCACTTGGACAGAGGCCCTGCCCGTCGGCAACGGGCGGCTGGGGGGGATGGTCTTCGGCGGCATCACCACCGAACGCATCCAATTGAACGAAGCCTCCGTCTGGGCCGGGCCGCCGGTGCCCGAACCGCCGCAGGGGGCGTATGAGGCGCTGGTTGAGGCCCGCAATCTGATATTCGAGGAAAAGTATGCCGACGCCGAGCGTGTGATTGCCCGGCGGTTTCTCGGCCCCCGCATCTATCCGCGCAGCAACCAGACACTCGGCGACCTGCGGCTGGAATTCACGCTGCCCGACGGCAAACCGGCAGACTACCGCCGCGAATTGAATCTCGACACCGCCATCGCCCAAACCCGCTTTGAGGTTGAAGGCGTTACCTACACACGGCAGGTCTTCTCTTCGACGCCGGACAATGTGATGGTCATCCTGCTGACCGCCTCGCAGCCGGGCAAACTCAATCTGAAGGTTCGACTGGACCGCCCCGCCGATTTCGAAACCGTCGCTGTCGGCAATACAACATTGGCGATGAGCGGCCAGGCCCAGCACAACGGCCGGCACAAGGGCGTGCGGTTTCATACGGCGCTGCGTGCGGATGTGCGCGGCGGCGTCTGCACCGCTGACGGCAATGCCCTGGTGATTGCCGATGCCGATTCGGTTCTGCTTCTGTTGGCCGCGGCCACGGATTATAACAAAAAATCGCCGTATGAGCCGCTGACGCACAATTTGTCAAACATCTGCACCACACAGATCGAAACCGCTCTCGCCAAGGGGGTTGACGCACTCCGACGCGCTCACCTCGACGAACACCGGCGGCTGTTTGGCCGGGTCGAGCTGGATTTGGGCGGCGCCGACGCCGCAGCCCGTCCGACGGACAAACGCCTTGCCGACGTCAAGGCCGGGAAAGACGACCCAGCTCTGGCAACGCTCTATTTTCAATACGGCCGCTATCTGCTGATGGGATCGTCCCGCCCCGGCGGCTTGCCCGCAAACTTGCAGGGCATCTGGAACGAACACCTCGAAGCCCCCTGGAACGCCGACTACCACCTCAATGTCAATCTGCAGATGAACTATTGGCCCGCCGAGGTGACGAATCTGTCCGAGTGCCACGAGCCGTTTTTTGACTACATTGAAGCCCATATACCCTCGGCCCGCAAGACCGCCCAAGAGGTCTATCACAGCCGCGGCTTTGTCGCCCACGTCGAATCGGATGTCTGGCACTGGACGACCCCTATCGGGGAACCCCAGTGGGGGATGTGGCCCTTCGGCGGGGCCTGGTGTACACAGCACTTTATGGAACGCTATCGCTTTACGCTGGATCACGACTTCCTGCGCAATCGCGCCTGGCCCATCCTCAAAGAAACGTCGCAGTTCTTTCTCGATTATCTGGTCGAAGACCCACGCACCGGCAAGCTGGTCGGCGGCCCGGCCAATTCGCCCGAAAACGCCTTCATCGGGCCCGACGGTCGGGCCTCCACTCTGGATATGGGGGCCTCTATGAGCCAGCAGATCATCTGGGACGTCTTTACCAATACACTGGAGGCGGCGGCGATTCTGGAGATTGACGACGCGACGGTCCGGGCGATTCGCGCTGCGCTGGACAAACTGGCCCTACCGCAGATCGGCCCGGACGGTCGACTGCTGGAATGGTCGCGCCCGTTTGAAGAACGCGAGCCGGGCCATCGGCACATCTCGCATGCTTATGCCCTGCACCCGGGGCGGCAATACACCTTTGACAAGACCCCCGAAATGATTGACGCGATTCGCAAGAGCATCGACCACCGGCTCGCACACGGCGGCGGCCACACCGGCTGGAGCCGCGCCTGGATCGTCAGCATCTGGGCACGCCTCCGCGAAGCCGAAAAGGCCCACGATAATCTGCACGCACTCTTTGCCCAATCGACGCTGACCAATCTTTTCGATACCCACCCGCCGTTCCAGATCGACGGCAACTTCGGCGGCACCGCGGCGATTGCCGAAATGCTGCTGCAAAGCCACGCCGACGAAATCCACCTGCTGCCCGCCCTGCCCAAGGCCTGGCCGACCGGCTCGGTCAAGGGGTTATGTGCCCGCGGCGGATTTGTCGTCGATATCGAATGGAAAGACGGCGTCCTGACCGAAGCCCGCATCGAATCCCGCCGCGGCGGCCCGTGTACAGTCCGCTATCAGGGTCATATCCTGAGTGTTGATACATCCGTCGATCAACACCTGTCGCTTGACGGGCAGTTGAAGAAAGAAGGATAAGCCGGACTCTATCCCGTCAACAGATCGAATTGTTCCGGGCTGAGGCTTTGTCGGAGTTTGTGGAGGGCCTGAAGCTCGATCTGGCGGACGCGCTCTTTGGTCAGGCCCAGTGTTTCGCCGAGCTGCTTGAGGGTCATCGGTTTTTGTTTGATGACGGCGGCGTCAAGCGGATAGCGATTGAGGATGATGAACCGCTCGCGGTCGTCGAGATTGCTGTCGATGACGCCGATCAGGTCGTGTCGGGTCTGTTCGAGCGCCGCGACGCCCGGCACATCGCCCATTCGAAAATCATGCGGCACACTGTCGATATCGCCGCTGCCGGCGCGGTCGGGGCGTCTGGACTCGGCAGGAATCTTGCGGGCAAAATCCCGGACGATGGCCCAGCCGGCATACGTGCTGAAGCGGTTGGCGCGGGTGTAGTCAAATTTTTCGACCGCCGCCATCAGTGCAAGCATCCCTTCGCTGACCAGTTCGTTCATCGCCATTTGTGCCCCTTGATGGCGTCCGGCGATGCTGACCACCAGCGGCATATTGCTCTGGACGATATACTGTTTGACGCGGTCGGCCTCGTCGAGCAGGGTCTCGATGCGGTTGAGCAACCGGACGGCGGGCTGCTGAAGGCGAATGCCGTCGCGCAGCCGAACGGCCAGGTATTTGAGAAAATTGTATCGGCAGAACAAGTTTGATTCCTGCCGGCGGGTCAGCATCACGGGCGCGGCCTGAGTGTCGCCGATCAGCGCGTCGGTCGCCGTTGCCAGCAGTCGGGCGTCGGCGTTGGGCGCCTCAAACTCCGGGCTGTGGATAAACTCGATCTTGCGCGCCATCAAGTCTTTGGCCCGGTGCTGATTGATGATGCGGTGGAGTGTGCTGCGGCTTTTTTTGAATTGTTCGATCAGCTCGCGCGTGGGGACGCCCTGCCGACTGAGTTTATAGATGTGAGCCGCCTCTTTGGCGCCGAGCCGTCCGCGCGACGCCGGGGCCGCCTGACACGGGCCGTGCTGACGCTCCATTTCTTCCAGTACATAGCGAACCGTTTCGCGTGCCCGGCCCGTTGACTCACTGACACGGACCAAAAGCTCATTGCGCGTGCGGTGCCGGCCTGTTTGGGCCATCTCGCAGGCCAGCTCATAGAGGCGTTTTTTTTCGGCGGTGTCCAACTTGGTAAACGCCGCCGAACGGGCCAGCAACTGGCGGTTTTGCGTCTCAAACTTTTCAACCGCCGAGGCACAGAAGCCCTTTCGCTTTTTGCCGTCGTCAAACAGGTAGATACGCCCGGCCAGCCCCCGTGCCTGCCAGCGGCGAACGGTTTTTTCAGAGACCGAAAACCGCGCGGCCAGCTCTTCGACGGAAAAGACCGGCTCCGGCTGCGAGGCGGCGGGCACATCCAGCCGTCCGCTGATTTGGGTCAGCCACAGGCGGAGATCAGACAGCAGCTTGTCGCCTTTTATCAGACAGTCTTCGTATTTGGCCGTGCTGGGACGAAACCCGGTGATGCGATAGACGATGAATTCATAAGGGTATTCCATCTCCGGGTCAATGATCAACATCAGTTTTTCGACCGCCGCCAGGTGCTTATGCCGCTGGCGCATCGGCGCAAACCGAAGCTGCTCAAAAAATTCACGCAGCGCAGGATGCTGGAGCTGTATTTTCATTGTCCCTGTCGGTGCAAGACCGCGTGTTTATTCGGGTCAGGAATCGACGATGCCAAGGTCTTCTTTGGTCATCAGGCTGTCGAAGGTGAAGCCGGCCTGTTCGATGTTCTCGCGGGCGCCTTGTTTGCGGTCGATGACGGCGACGATTTTTCTGACGGTCGCGCCGGCGGCCGTGATGATCTTGGCCGCTTCGAGCACCTGCCCGCCGGTGGTGGCGATATCCTCCACCAGCATGACCACGTCGCCGGCGGCAAGTTTGCCCTCGACCATTTTGCTGGTGCCGTAATCTTTCTTGCTGTTGCGGATGATGATCCAGGGTTTGTCGGCCTGCATCGCAGTGGCCGCAGCCAGCGCCACGCCGCCCAACTCGGCCCCGGCGATGAGCGTCACATCCGGCGCGAGGTGTTCGCTGAAGGCCTGCCCCAATGCCCGCAGCACGTCCGGCTGCGTCTCGAACAGATACTTATCCATATAATATTTGCTGCGTTTGCCGCTGCGCAGCACAAAATCGCCTTCCAAATACGATGTTTCCTTGACGCGTTTGACTAATGTCTGTTTATCCATTTTCTCTCCGTGTTATTGTTTGAATAGGTTGAGCAATTCAGCATGGTTGCGGGGGGTGGCAGCCAGAAGGGGGCAGGGGCTGCCGTCGTAGTTGTCCGGATCGATGGGACCCAAGGGCGTTCCGTCGAGGGTGGTGATTTTTCCCCCGGCCTGCTCGATCAGAAGCGTTCCGGCGGCGATATCCCAGAGTTTTCCGGAGACCGAGATGGTCCCGATCAGGGCGCCGCGGGCGACATAGGCCAGGTGCAGCGCGGTCGAGCCGAGGCAGCGGGTGCGGCATTGGGCCGCGATGGCCCGGACGCCTTGGTCGGCCAGCGGATGGGCGATGCCTTCAATGGCAAAGAGGGCGAATTTGTTGAGTTTATCGTCGTTGACGGTGATGCGGACGGTGTTAAGCTGGGCATCGCCGTCTTGCACGGCGGTGAACATCGAGTCGTTGGCCGGGTCAAAGATGACGGCGACAATCGGTCGGCCTTCAAAAAAGGCGGCGATACTGACCGAAAAACACGGCAATCTGTTCGCGTAGTTGTTCGTGCCGTCGATGGGGTCGATGATCCACCAGATCGCCTCCTCGCCGCGGGGGAGCCATTTGAGGGGCTTACCGTCGGTGCCTTCCTCGGCCAGAAAGCCGTGGTCGGGGAAGTTTTCGCGGATGCGGTCGATGATGAGCTTTTGGCAGATGGGGTCGGCCTGAGTGACCATCTCGCCCCCCGTGGTGCCGTTTTTGATCGAGCGGGCGACATAGCGCAGTTCTTCCATCGCCCGTTGCCCGGCCAGTCGCGCCGCCACGACAGCGGTTTCCAGCATCTGGCTCAACTCAGTATGTGACAACTTCATTGAAGTTCCTTTCAATCTTGACTTTCGTGTTGGCGGGGCCTATTTTATCAGGCTTATGTCGAATGAACAATATTCAAATTCCGCAATTTCACGGCCGAAATGTTCGCCGAAGGGGCGCCTGATCGCGGCGGGGGTATTCTTGGCGGTGTGTGGTGCATGGGCGGTGCTGTGGTTGTCGGCCAATGAACACCTTAATCTTAGGTTCTGGCTGGGAATTTGCGGCTTTAAGCAGCGGTACGGGCTGCCGTGTCCGGGGTGTGGGTGGACGCACGCAGGGCAACTGTTTGCAACGGGGCATCCGGTGCAGGCGTTCTTCACGCAGCCGGCGGCGGCTTTTTTTTGTGCGGCAGGGGTCGCGGCGGCAATTTATGCTTTACTTATGGCCGTGTTTGGGATAGATTTCGGCTTTCCGCGGCGGCTGCTTACGGCGGTCGGGGTCAAGTGGCTTGTCATCGGCGCGATCCTCGTCCTGCTGGCCGGCTGGGCCGTTGTGCTGGTGAGGACTATAAGTTCCGGACAGTAAATCCAAGGATTTAAATGCATTTTGTCAAAGACAATTTTAAATGGACGAAGGCATTGCTTGCTGCGGCCCTGTGTCTATGGGTCGCCGGGTGCCCGAGCGATAACATTTACAGCAAAATCCAGCCGACCTACAATCTGACCGCTCATCAGGACAGAAAGATTTATATTTGGGTTGAGGCACCGCGTTCGGCGGCGGCGGATCCGGATGCGGCCGAGGCGCTGGGCAGGGCAATCCGCAACTATCTGCTTACGCGGGTTAAGGTTAATCCGCAAAATATCATTTGGGAACAAGCGGAGCCGAACGCCTCGCGTCACGTGATACAGTCCCCTCAAGCGGTTGCGTTGCAGACCGGAGCGGAACTGGTGTTGTTTGTACGCATTGAAGATTATGAACTGCTTCCGATGCACATTCGCAATTATCATTCCGGCCGAATGCTGACGCGCACGGTCCTTTTGGATGCCGTCACAGGCCAGACCCTCTGGCCGGAGGTACAGCAGGGGAAAATGCATGATATTGTAATTGAACTTGGCCAGGGCGATCGCGCGGAGACTTTATCGCGTCTGACCGACGGCTCGGCGCATTGTATTTTACGAAATTTGTATCCCGTTGCCAAGATGCATTATCGGCATTCGGATGAACGGGTCTCATCGCAAGAGATATTTGAACTGGAAACTTTTTAGGAGGCTTACATGTACAAGATTTTGATCAGCGACAAGCTGGCCCAGGAAGGGATTGATCTGCTTAAGGCGATGCCTGATTTTGAGCCGGTGGTACGGACGGGATTGAGCGAAGACGAACTGGCGAACATCATCGGCGAGTATGACGGCCTGATTATCCGCAGCGCCACGCAGGTAACGGCCAAGGTGCTTGAGAAGTCCGGCAAGCTGAAAGGCGTAGCGCGTGCGGGCGTAGGAGTTGACAATATCGATATTCCGGCGGCGACGCGCAAAGGCGTGATGGTGATGAACACGCCCGGCGGCAATACGATGAGCGCTGCCGAGCATACGATGGCGCTGATGCTGGCGATGAGCCGCAATGTGGTGCCGGCGTGCAACAGCCTCAAGGCCGGCACATGGGATCGCAAGAGCTATACCGGCAACCAACTGAACAACAAGACACTTGGCGTGATCGGATTGGGGCGCATCGGGATGGCGGTGGTGCGGATGGCCCTGGGCTTTAATATGAACGTCATCGGGTACGATCCGTTTGCGGCGCCGAAGCAAGCCGAAGAACTGGGCATCGAGGTGACCGACAAACTCGAGCGTATTTACCAAGAGGCGGACTTTATTTCGCTGCATCTGCCGCGCAATGAGCAGACGATCAATATGATCGGGGCCAAAGAACTGAAGATGATGAAGCCGACGTGCCGGATTGTCAACTGTGCCCGCGGCGGGATCATCAATGAAGACGACCTGTACAACGCGCTGTCGGCCGGGACGATTGCCGCTGCGGCGCTGGACGTGTTTGCCAAAGAGCCGCCGGACAACACACGGTTTACCGAGTGTCCCAACTGCCTGGTAACGCCGCATTTGGGGGCCAGCACCGAAGAGGCCCAGATCGAGGTGGCGGTCGAGGCGGCGCAGATTCTGGCCGACGCGATCAAGGGCGGGCCGATTCGCAATGCTCTCAACGCCCCGGCGATGGGCGCCGGAACGCCGCCGATCGTCTGTCGCTATGCCGAGCTGGCGCAGCGCATCGGGTCGATGATGACCACGCTGGCGCCGGGCCACATCAAGAGCGTCAAGGTAGAATATCGCGGGGCCATTGCTGAAAAGCAAGTGGACGCCGTAACGACGGCGTTTACCATCGGCCTCTTGCAGCCGCATTTTGATTCGGTGGTCAATATCGTCAATGTGGGCTTGCTGGCCAAAGATCGCGGCATCAGCGTCGATGTAACCAAGAACGCAGAGATCAAAGACCTCGAATCCAGCTATACCGCAAAGGTGCAGACCGACAAGGTGACACGCACGATTTGCGGCACGGTGTATGGCGGCTGTCTCTTGCGGATCATCGAGATCGACGGCTTTGACATTGAAGTGACGCCGGAAGGCACGATGATGGTCATCTTCAACGACGACAAACCCGGCGTGATCGGGGCGGTCGGCACAACGCTGGGCAATCACGGCATCAATATCAATACGATGGGTGTCGGCCACAATCTGAAAGAACAGAAGGCCATCCTGGCAGTCAGCCTCGATAAGACGCCGGATGAAAAGGCCGCGACGGAGTTGTCGGGGCTGGAATTTGTCAACGAAATGTACGTGTGCAAACTGCTTTAAGCGCCAGAAGACAGAAGACAGAGGGCAGAGGGCAGAGGGCAGAGAGGTCGATCTGATCTCTGACTTCTGTCCTCTGTTCTCTTATACAAATGCATCAGGAGTTCAATGGAATGTCAAAACGGAAGACGAAGGATTCGACCGAGCCGAATTTGTTTGAGTCGCCGGCGGAGTTTGAGGCGGCGGTTGCGGTGATGGATCCGCCGGCGGAGAGCGAGACGACCGCCGCGGCGAACACTGGAAAAAAACGCTCTCGCCGCACGCATCAGGCCGCGACCGCCGAGAGTATGGCCACCAAACAGCGGGATATCAGCATCAGCGAGTTTTTTGCCAAAAACCGCCATTTGCTGGGGTTTGACAATCCGCGAAAGGCCTTGTTGACGGCGATCAAAGAGGCTGTGGACAACGCGCTGGACGCCTGCGAAGACGCCCATATTCGGCCGACGATTACGGTGTCTATTTCAGCGTTTGACGGTAGCGACAATAAGTTTCGCGTAACCGTCAAAGACAACGGGCCTGGCATTGTGGCCAAACAAGTGCCGAATATTTTTGCCCGCCTGCTGTACGGCAGCAAGTTTCATATGCTCAAGATGAGCCGCGGCCAGCAGGGCATCGGCATCAGCGCTGCGGGGATGTACGGCCTCTTGACCACGGGCGAGCCGGTACAGATTATCACACGCACGAATCCCAAAAAATCGGCGATGCATTATCATGTCCAGATCGACACCACGAACAACCGGCCCGACGTGATGCTCGACGAAGAGTGCGAATTTGACCTGCCGACCGGAACGAGCGTCACGATTACACTGGAAGGCCGCTACCAGAAGGGCAAGCAAAGTGTCGATGAATATCTGACGCAGACGGCGATGGCCAATCCGCACGCGACGATCACCTATTCGACGCCCGACGGAAGCGTAACCGAGTATCCGCGTCAGACGCAGGAACTGCCGTTTATTCCGTTGGAGATCAAACCGCATCCTTACGGCGTAGAGCTGGGGGTGCTGTTTAAGATGGCTCGACAGAGCGACTCGAAAAAGCTGCGGGAGTTTCTGCATCTGGAGTTTTCGCGGGTCAGCGCCCGTGTGGCTGAGGCCATCTGTAAAAAGGCCAAGCTGTCGGTCAATCTGCGACCCAATGCCATCACGCTCAAAGAGGTCGAGACACTGCGCGCGGCGATCAACAGCACCAAGCTGCTGGCGCCTCCGACCGACTGCATCGCGCCCATCGGCGAAGAGAAACTGATCGACGGACTCAAACGCGTGGTGGAAGCGGATTTTTATGAAAGCTGCACGCGCAAGCCGGCCGTCTATCGCGGCAACCCGTTTATCATCGAGGCGGCGCTGGCGTGGGGCTGCAAAAACACCGACGGCAACGGCGACGACAAAGAACCGCTGATGCGGCTGGTGCGGTTTGCCAACCGTGTGCCTCTGCTGTATCAGCAGTCGGCGTGCGCGACGTACAAGGCGGTGCTGGAAACCAATTGGCGCAACTACGGCCTCAGCCAAAGCAAAGGCGCCCTGCCCGCCGGGCCGCTGCTCTTGATGGTGCATATCGCCTCGGTCTGGGTGCCGTTTACGTCCGAGAGCAAAGAGGCCGTCGCCCATTATCCGGAGATTATCAAGGAGCTTAAGCTGGCGATACAGGAATGCGGGCGCAAGCTGGGTATCCACGTCCGCCGCCAGAAACGCATCAAGGAAGAAATGGTCAAACGCGGCTACATCGAAACGTATCTGCCGCATATCGGCCAGGCGCTGCGGGATATCTTATCGCTCAAAGATAACCAGGTTGAGGATGTGGTCGCCAAGCTCAAGTACACGCTTGAGCATTCGCGAAAGATATGAGGATAGAAAATAGATGATAGAGGTTAGAAGATAGAGGTTGGATGATGGGCGGTCCTATTAAAAGTGTCAATGACTTGAAGGTGTATCGGCTTGCGTATCAGTTGGCAATGGAAGTGTTTGAAATATCCAAACGGTTTCCCAGAGAAGAGACCTATTCGTTGACCGATCAAATACGAAGATCGTCCCGTTCGGCTGCAATTAACATACGAGAAGGATATGCAAAGCGAAGATATCTACAGGTTTTTGTACGGCATTTGAACGATGCCTTGGGTTCGGGAGAAGAGACGCGAGGATGGTTGAATTTTTCAATGGATTGTAACTATATCAGCACAGAGGAATTTCAGCGGCTGGACAGCCGTTATCAAGAAGCCAATGCGATGTTGTTTAGTTTGATGGAAAATTGGGAAAACAGAAATCAGACGGTTGAAGCCGGAAAGTAGTATCTAACTTCTATCTTCTAACCTCTATCCTCTTTTTCCAATCACAGTGAACTTAAGAAAGGTTTTGATGTCTCAAGAATTGATTATCAGCATCAGCGGAATGCGGGGGATCATCGGCGAGAATTTATCGCCGGAGATCGCCGCCGCGTATGGATGTGCGTTCGCAGCGTTTTTACGAACGCACAAGCCGGATAAAAAACTGACCGTTGCCGTCGGTCGAGACTCGCGTCCGTCCGGGGCGATGATGTTTTCGGCGGTGGCCGCGGGCCTGACGGCCGGCGGGGTGGATGTGGTCGATTTGAGCATCTGCTCGACGCCGGGCGTGGGAATTATGCTGCGGCATCTGGGGTGTGACGGCGGCGTCATCATCACGGCCAGCCACAACCCCGTTCCCTACAACGGCATCAAGCTGCTACTGGACAACGGCATTGCCCCGCCGCGGGCGATGGCCGAGGACATCATTCGACGCTATCGTCAGCGGGCATTTGCGCTGGCCGATTCGGTGCACTGCGGCAAGATTTCGTGCAATGGCCAAACGCCGCGGATTCACACCGACAAAGTGCTGCCGCTGGTCAATCCGGCGGCCATCGCGGCCAAACACTACAAGGTCGTGCTGGACAGCGTCAACGGCGCCGGCGGCGTCGCGGGGCGATTCCTGCTCGAAAAGCTCGGCTGCGAGATTGTGCCGATGAATATCGAGCCGACCGGCCTCTTTGCCCATACGCCGGAGCCGACGGCGGAGAATCTGACCGATCTGTGTCTGGCCGTCACGCGACACAAGGCACAGATTGGATTCGCTCAAGATCCGGATGCAGACCGGCTGGCGATTGTTGATGAGAACGGCCGCTACATCGGCGAAGAATACACGCTGGCGCTGGCGGCCAAGTATGTTTTCAGCAAGCAAACCGGCACGGCCGCGGCCAATCTTTCCACCTCGCGGATGATTGACGACATCGCCGCCGCCGCCGGCTCAACGGTGATCCGCACGCCCGTCGGCGAGGCCAACGTCGCCGAGGCAATGGTCCAACACAACTGCATCATCGGCGGCGAGGGAAACGGCGGGGTGATTGATCTGCGGGTCGGCCCCATCCGCGACAGCTTGGTCGCAATGGCGATGGTCTTGCAGCTGATGGCCGAGACGGGAAAGACCGTCGGGCAACTGGCCGACGAGTTGGGCGGCTATGTGATGCACAAAAGCAAATATCCCGCTGACAGGCAGCAGGCACAGGCGATTATTGATAAGGCCAAAGCCGTCTTTGCGGACGCACGGATCGACACCAGCGACGGCTGCCGCTTTGACCTGCCGGCCGGCTGGATTCATATTCGCACCAGCAACACCGAGCCGATTATGCGTATCATCATGGAAACCCAAGACCCCGATGCGGCCCGCCGCTGGACTGAACAGATCGAAATTATTCGAAACGAAGTTCTGTAAATAGTATGCTGACAGACCGACGACAGGACGATGGGCGTATCCGCCGCGTGACTTGGGCCGGGCTGTGGATCAATTTGGGATTGACGGTAGTGAAAGTTGCCGTCGGACTGCTGGCCGGATCGCTGGCGCTGGTGGCGGACGGGTTTCATTCGCTGTCGGATATCGCCACCGACTTGGCGGTGATTTTGGGGGTGTATTTCGGCGGCAAAGCGCCGGATCCCAAACACCCCTACGGTCACGGTCGGATGGAGACGTTTTCGGCGGCGTTTGTGGCCCTGACGCTGATCGCGGTCGGGCTGGTGATGATTTATAAAGCCGGCCTGGAGATTGCCAAAGTCCATTTGCCGGACGCTGAGCCTGCGATGACGATGACCTCGGCAGTGATGGCCATTGCAATTTTGTCGGTTGTTGCCAAGGAACTGCTTTACCAATGGACGCGGCGCGTCGCCGTCAAAACGCACAGTACCGCGCTGTATGCCAACGCCTGGCATCATCGCAGCGACGCTTTCAGCTCGGTGGCGGTTTTGGTCGGCGTCGCAGCGGTCAAGCTGGGCTATCCGCACGGCGACCAATTGGCGGCCATTGCGGTCGGGCTGATGATCGTGCTGGTGGCGGTGCGGGTCATCAGCGGCTGTTTTCACGAGTTTTCCGAACGGGCGGTGGATCGCCAGACGCTGACACAAATTGAGGCGATTCTGCAGGCCGACAACCGGATTCGCCAGTGGCATCAGTTGCGGACCCGCAGCGTCGGGCGCGAAGTCTTTATCGATTTGCATATTCTGGTCGATCCGGCCCTGAACATCACCGACGCCCATCAGATTGCCGATACGCTCGAATCCAATTTGCACGAGCAGATCGTCCGACCGGTCAATGTCATCGTACACGTCGAGCCGGATACGCCGGAGTTGCGAAAGTAACGACCGATAATCAGCTATTCGTCCAAATCAGACCCATAGAGGCGACTACGGCCTAAAATATTCGAGAAAACTTCTGTCCTGCGGCGAATTTACCGATACAATAAAATGGAAATGAGAAACCGAGATTTAAATCCGACTTTGTGGAGCGGAGATATGAAAAAAGGATACGTCAACTGGACATTGGTGTTGGTGTTAGTGCTGGGAGTTTGCGCCCTCGGCGTAACGGTGATCGGCCTGCGAAAGTATAACCGCACCCAGCGGGCCGAGCAGGGACTTGAACGGGGCCTTGTTGCGTATGAAGAGGAACGCTGGTCAGCGGCGGCGTCCGGGCTGGGGCAGTATTTGGGAATTCATCAGACCGATGTGGACATTTTGCTCAAATACGGCCACGCCCAATCCCGTATTCAGCCGTTCCGTCGCGAGCATTATGCACAAGCGGTGAATGCCTACCGCAATGTGCTGCGACTTGATGAAGCCAACGTTGAGGCGGCTCGGTCGCTGGTGGATTTGTATCTGCAAGCCAACGTCCCGGCCGAGGCGGAGCTGGTGGCATCACGATTTCTGGAAAAGGGCGATGACAGTAACATCACCGTGCGCCTGGCGGCGGCACAGATGATGCAGCGCAAATATGAAGACGCCGCACAACTGCTCACCGAGGTACTGACCCGTGAGCCGTCCGAAACGGCGGTATATGAGTTGCTTGCGCAGGTTGCGTCGGAACGCCCGAATCTGCTGCCCAAAACACCGCGCGAATGGATCGATCTGGCGGTTGCCAATAATCCTCAAAAAGCGCAGGCCCATATTCTTCGGGGGCGTTTCTTGGCGGATTCCGGTCAGCGGGATTTGGCGATTCAAAGCCTTCAACAAGCGGAACAGTGCGAATTGTCCGATCAGGATGTTCGCCTGTCGCTTGCCGCCGCATGGCTGCGGCTGGATGCGTTAGAGCAAGCCGAAGCGCAACTTGACGCCCTCTATGCGAGCGACCCGACCCTGCCCCAGCTATGGCAGCTCCGAGCAGTTGCGGCGGCCAAACGCCAGGACCCAGCCAAGGCGGGCGAAGTCGCCCGTGCAGGCCTTGAGCATCTCGGCGACGCGAAAGGTGTATTTTTGCCGTATGCGGCCGAACTGTTTTTGCAGGCCGGCGACAACGAAAGCGCCCGTGCGGCCCTGAAGGGGTTGCGCGAGCTTGACCTCAACAGTGGACTGGTTTTTTATCTGGACGGCCTCCTGGCCGAACGCGACGGCGACTGGTCGCTGGCGATGACGCACTGGCGCGAGGCGGTCGTGCAGGGTTATACCGCCGAGCCGGTCTATCTGAAACTGGCCGAGGGGGCGATGCGTCTGGAAGATCGAACCAGCGCAATCGAAACGCTGCAACGCTTTCTCCGGCAAAACCCCAATTCGTATTCCGCCCACCTGATGCTGGCGCGGATTTTGGCCGAGGGGCGTCAATGGGCCGCCGCGTCCGAATCTGCCGCGTCTGCGGCCAGGCTAAGCCCGACGAGTCGGGAAGCTCAGAGCCTGCTGATGCGTACGCAAATTGAACGGTTGGCCCAACAGCCCCAATCCGCCGGGCGCGTCGATCAGATTTTGGCCGAGTTGCTCGCCGCGGATGATTCGCTTCAACATCGTCTGCTGGCGTTTCGCATTGCCCTGAGCCGACAGGACTGGACAAAAGCCCAACAAGCCCTGGAGGCAATCAATGAGCGTTTCGGTCCGTCCTTATCCCTTCAAATGGCCTGGGCCGAGTATTACGCCATCCGTCAGCAGACCGAGCAGTCGGCCGCGCTGCTGCGCGAGGCGATGGCGGCGTATCCCGACGCTTCCGAGCCGGTCATTCTGCTGGCGAGTTTGTATCTCGACCAAAATAAATCGCCGGAGGCGCTGTCGATTTTGCAGGAAGCGGCATCGCGTTTGGAGGGGCCGCCGCTGCGTCGCGTTCGGCTATTGATGGGAGATATTTACAACCGCAGCGGGCAAACACAGGACGCCGTCGCAGTGTTTACCGCGATGGCGGCTGACTACCCGCAGGACATCCTCTCGCGCCGTCAACTGCTGACCCTGCGCCGCAATGAGGCAGATGCCGCCTGGCTTGCCGAGCAGATTGACGCGATCAAAAAAATCGAAGGCGCTGCGGGACGGATTTGGAAAATCGAGCAGGTCTCGCTCTGGCTTGCGCAAGGCGAGATTGAACAACACTATTCACAGGCGGTTTCCCTGTTGAACGAAAACCTTGCCGCCAATCCGGACGACAAACAGAGCGTTATGCTGCTGGCCGCCGCGCATGAGCAGGCGGGCAATATGCGTCTGTCGATGTCGCTGTATCAGGATACGCTGGTTCGCCACCCGGACGATGTGGATCTGGCGATTGCGGCGATGGGCGCGATGTATCGGGCGCAGGAGACGCGGCAGGCCGAACAACTGCTGGCCGATTTATTGGCCGCCGGTCATACCGATCCGCGCTTGGCGCAGTTTGAACTGCAAAGCCATCTCCGTCAGGGACGACTGGATTCGGCCGAGGAGATGCTTGAAAAGATGATCCTTCGCAACGCCGACGACGACAGTGCCAAGTTGTCGCTGGCGATGCTCAGAACACGTAGCGGACAATTCGACGCCGCTCGGCAACTGATCGATGACCTCATTTCGGAAAACCCCGACGCCGTGGTCTATCAGGCCGCGCTGACGGACTGGCACCTTCAGCAGAAACAGCCGGAACAGGCGATGGCGGTGGTCGAAGCGTTTCTGCGTCGCCATGACACTGTCGAGGTCCACCGACTGCGCTGTCAGGTGCTGCTGGCCATGGGTCAAACCGACGACGCCGTGGCTGGCATCGGTACTATTCTTGAACGAGCCGGCAGCGATCCGGAGGTATTGTTGAACGTCAGTGAGTTGTATATCGCGGCCGGACGTGAGGCGCAGGCCCTTGACGCGGCGCAAAAGGCACTGGCGCTGGCGCCGGATTCTTTTGACGCCCAAAAACAGACGGCGCTGCTGCTGTTGGCGCAGACGCAGACGCAGCAGGAAGGGGCGGCCTTGCTGGAAAAAGCCATTGCGAAACAGCCAAACGATGTTCAGTTGCGGTTGCGGAAAGCGGCGCTGCTGCTGAGCCGCATCGGCGGGACGCCTGACGACGGTATCCAGATACTCTCGGTGCTGGTGAACGATTACCCGCGTCTGGAACCGGCGTGGGGGTATTTGATCGAATGGTATCTGCTCAACAATCAGCCGGGAATGGCGATGGATACGGTTCTGCGCGGACTGGCGGCGATCCCCGAAAGCCGCTTGCTGGCTATCGCAAAGGCGCGCGTCGAGTCGCTGCGCTCGCCATCGGTGGCGCTGGAAACGCTCAATCGTCTGGCGCAGCAATACCCGTCCGACGAAGAGATTGTGCAAATGCGGGCGCTGATGATGCAGCGTGCTGACAGAAACGGCCAGGCCGTTCAACTGCTCGGCGACTGGCTGGCGTCCGGTTCGGCGTCCGAATCGATCTCGCTGCGATTGCTGTATATGGAACTGCTCTACGCCGACAAACAAATCGAGCCGGCCAAACAGCTTTACGAGCGTCTTTCGGCGGACCCGAAAGTCGCGGACACCGCACTGATCCGGTGGCTGTCTGTGATGGCAGAAACGGCCGGCGCCGAAGAAATGGCGGCGGCGTTTGAGCGATGGTACCAGTCCCATCCGCAGGGCGGCCCGATGGCGCTGCAGATCCTTCAGACGCTGCTGGCCAATCAATCGCCTTCAACGGTCAGCGCCGCCAGACAGATACTGACGCTCGTTCTGGGCCGCGAACCCAACAGCCCCGAAGCGGTTTTCGCTATGGCGATGCTGCACCACATGACCGGACAAAAGCTTGAATCCGTGCCGTACTACGAACGCACCCTTGAGCTTCAGCCGGAAAATGTCGTTGCGATCAATAATCTGGCGTGGATTCTCAGTCAGGACAAGTTCGACCATCGCCGGGCGCTGCAACTGGCCGACAACGGACTGGCGCAAGCCCCCGACTACGTCGATCTGATCGATACGCGGGGCACCATTCATTTTGCGATGGAACAATATGATAAAGCCGCCGAAGACTTCAGGAAGGCGGCGGCGGCGTATCTTGACAGTCAGCCCCAAAAGACCGTCTCGACCTTTTATTTAGCGCAATGTCTTTTACGTCTGGGCAGCAATGAGCCGGCCAGGAATGAATTTTTCCGCGCCCGAGAACTGGATGATAAGGTCGGCGGCCTGACCCCGCAGCAGCGAGCCGAACTGGCAGAGATTCTTCGGTAAAATATCTCGAAAACAGTTATACTCTCTCGACAGACTGTGCGCCGAGGCGTTCCAGTTGCGGCAGCTGGTTGCGGCCCAGCGTCAGTTCATGCGTCACCGTATTGTCCTGATAGGCTTCGGTTACGCGCTCCCCGACCGTGTGGACAAAATGGTGGAGTTTGCCGTTTCCGGCGTCGCTCTGAACGCGGATGCGCACCTTGGCGCCGCGAACTTTTTCGGCAATGGCGGCGGCGACCCGGTCAAGCTGATAGCCCGTGCGGGCGGAGATGCCGATGGCGTCGGGATAGACGGTCTGAACCGCTTCAAACAACTCGCGGTTGGCGATGCGGTCGGATTTGTTCAGCACAACGAGCATTTCTTTTTCCGCACAGCCGATATCCTTGAGTACCGCTTCAACACTTTTGATTTGGTCGAACACGTCCGGGCTGGAAGCGTCCACCACGTGTAGAAGCAAGTCGGCGTTGACCGCCTCTTCGAGCGTGGCCTTGAACGAGGCGACCAAGTGGTGCGGCAGCTTGCTGACAAAGCCGACGGTATCGCTGAGCAGCGCCTCGACGCCGGGTTCGACCGCCCATTTGCGGGTGCGCGTGTCCAGCGTCGCGAACAACTGGTCTTCGACATACACATCCGCACTGGTCAGGGCATTCATCAGCGTGCTTTTGCCGGCGTTGGTGTAGCCGACAAGACAGATTTTGTAAAAGCCGCGACGACCGTCGATCTCGCGGAGCTTGCGTTTGTCGATGCCGGCGATCTCGCGCTTCAGTTCGGTGATGCGTTTCTTGACCAGCCGACGGTCAATCTCAAGCTGCTTTTCACCCGTGCCGCGCGTGCCGATGCCGCCGACGGCCCCTGCCGCCGTGCCGCCGCCCGCCCCCGCCACCGTGTCCAAATGCCCCCACATCCGCGTCAGCCGCGGGTAGGTGTATTCCAACTGCGCCAATTCGACTTGCAGCTTGGCCTGTTTGGTGCGGGCGCGCGTGGCAAAGATGTCGAGGATCAACTCGCTGCGATCCAGCACTTTGCACTTGACGATCTTCTCCAACTCGCGGATCTGGGCCGGCGACAGGTCGTTGTCAAAAATGACCACATTGGCCTCGTGCTGCTCAACCTTTTCGGCCAGCATCTGCGCCTTGCCGGAGCCGATGTACGTACCGGCGTGGACTTGACGCACCTTCTGGATCGACCGATACACCACCACCGCCCCGGCACTCTCGGCCAGGGCGTGCAGTTCCTGCAGCCAGTCGTCCTGTAATAACTTGTTGCGGTCTTCGGGCAGGACGGCCCCGACTAGAATGGCCCGTTCCTGCTGTACGGTTATCTGCTCACGCATCGCACTCAATGCAATAATATCCCTTCAAAAGGCATTACTTAACACCCTTCAGTATAGCATAAATGCCCGGACAATACAAGCCTCTATGCAGGTCAGCACGGCTTCGCAGGATGGGCTATAGCCCATCACTCACCCGCCAAGTCCAGCCCCTCCACCGTTTGTTCAGGATTTCGCCACGTATAATACACCGGCCAAACGCCGAGGCGATTCAGGACAAACGCCGTCCGCTCCACGCCCGGCGGCATTGTGCGACGACGGCCGAAGCGGTTCAGGAACAAATGGACGGCATTTTCGACCCGGTCGTACTGCTTTTGCGGCAGGCGCGACATGCGGGCGTGCACGGCGGCCGGATCGATCCGCAGGGCCGCGTCGATGCCCGCTTCGTCAAACGCCCGTTCCACCTGCCGCCGCGCCGGATCCGGGGCGGGTCGATACGCACGCATCCCGGCCCGCTCGAAAAACGGATGCAGATGCCCCATGGCGGCCGAGGCCTCGACCATCGCAACGCCGGCCAGCGGCAGCGTATCGCGCACCAGCCGCACCGCCAGCCCCAGCCCGCGGTACCGCGGCTCGATAATCACCCGGCTGATGCGCCGGACGTGAGCGTTCAGCAAGGCCAGCTTTTCGGCCTTGGGACGCATGGCAAAAAAACCGCCGGTCGCCCTGTCGCGCGCCGCATTGTTCAGCGGCGAGGGGGCATAGACAATGACACCGGCGACGGTCTCGGTCAGTTCCCCATCGTTCCCGGCTCCGCCGGGAAGCGCTGCCACCCAACTGTGATCGCTGTTGACTGTGCCGGGAAGCGCTGTCACCCCTTCTTTAACCAATGCATAAATCGCACAATACGGCCCCAACGCGCCGTCGCAATAATGATACCGCCGCAACGCACGATACGCACGAATATCCGCGCGGATAAGCTGCAATTGAGATGTGAGTGTGCAGGGAGACATAAAAATCTTCGAAAAATTCCATAACCCCGAAGGGGTTTTAAGTCAGTTAGCCGGAGGCGTGAGCCTCCGGTGAAGATTGGAAAAACGAACAATGAAGCCCTGAAAGGGCGAAAGTATTATACTTTCGCCCCGTCGGGGCTTATATGAAGATACGTATCCGTTCCGTAGGCTTACGCCTACGGCTAAATGACTCTCGTCCCTCTGGGACTAACTCTTCATTTCCGTCACCAGCGTTCGCGTCGCGGCCGACTGATTGGCGTGGGCCTGTTTAAAATCGCTGACCACGGTCGGACAAAGCTGTTTGAACAGTTCGTTGCCTTCGATGATCTCTTTGAGTGCCCGGCTTTTGTCCTTGGTCTGTTTGAGAAACGTCGCGATACGCAAGCCATACACGCCGCCCAGAAGCCCCGCCACGCCAATCCCCAGCTCCATCGCCGCATCGGTCAGCACCCACGCATCCCGTAATCCATCACAAACGCCTCGCTCTGCTGCGTCGCCAACGCCGCAAGACCCGTCAGCGCCGGCGAGACATTCTCCTCCCGCGCCGTCTGCTGCGTCAACTGACACGTCCTGTGATGCACCCAGGCATTCTGCTTCTGCGCCTCCGTCGCCCCAAACCGAAGCCCCCCGCACCCGGCAAGCCCCATCGCCAACACCGCTGTCATCAGTACCTTTTTCATCGTTTGCTCCTTTCTAAAAATTTCTGTGTCGTCTGTGAAATCTGTGGTTTCACTTGTTTTCAATGCGTTGTAACCGATACTCCTGCGAAATCGTCCGTTCCTGCAGGGCTTCGAGCTTGGTACAGAATTTTTCCTGTGCGGTCAGAAGTTGCTGCACGTCGCGCTGTACGGTGTCCAACTGCCGCTGCAGGTTTGCCCATGTGCCGACGATCAACCCGGCCAGCGTAATCAACTGCACCACCGCCGAGACATTCACCCGTCGCTCGAAATGCCAGTGGTTTTGTTTTGCATTCATAGCAAACTCCTTTGGTTGAAAATCCTAAATCATAAGCACTAAATTCTAAACAAATCTAAAATGTCAAAGACGATGGCAAGTCCCGACAGGGACGACAGTAAGTTAGCCGTAGGCGTAAGCCTACGGAGTTGAGGCGTAGCGGATTTTCAAGCCCCAACGGGGCGACAGAATGCGATGTGAAACTGCCGCCCCTTTGGGGCTTAGATGGCCTTGGATTCTTGAACCGGAGGCTTACGCCTCCGGCCAATTTACTTACAATCCCTTCGGGATTATGGACTTCTCGCTTATTTTCTCTTCATCTTAACTGCATCGCCCCTAAATGCGGTGTCGGGTTGGCCATCGCCGGTGGTGTCGGCTTCCAGGTACAGGCGGATGACGACCGATTCGAGCATCTGTTGATAGATGTCTTTTTTGCGGCCGAGCGTCTTTTCGTCGCCGTCCTGCTGAATCAGCGCCTCAAAAACAATCGCCAGCGCCGCCGCAATCATCGCCAACCCAAGCCGCTGCACACTTTTTGCGTTCAGCGCCGCCAGCGACGCATCCGTCAACTCCAGTCGGTCGCACAGCATCCGCTCGGCCAGCGCTCGCTGCGGGGCAAACGTGCCGATGTGCCAGATGAGGTTATTGCCGACGCCGACCGGGATCGCCGCATCGGCCGCATCGGGCCGCACCACCGAGACGGTCAGTTGCGTCGCCGAGACGACCGCGACGATCTCATAACAGCCGTCGATCAGGCCGTCGATACTGGCCAGCGTCAGCACATCCCCGGCCTGCACCTTCGCATTGACAAACTCCGCCCCGGCCGCACTGAAGGCCGTGCCGTTGAGCGTGCCGTTGCCGCCCTTGCCCCGCTGCTGATGGTCAATCCGCCACAGCTTAAACAGCCCCGGCTCATACACCAGTAAATCCACGTCGTGGGTCAACATCGATGGTCTCCTTCTTTTATGTTTGAAAATTAGTGTTTACCATGAAGCACATGAAGTTCACGAAGAAAATACAAAATCATTCTTCATGTTCTTCATGCCCTTCATGGTTAAACCGTTTTACGCTACGCTCAGGCCGCGGATCAGGCCGTGGGCGGCTTCGTTGCGCAGTTCCAGCGTGTATTCGCCGATCAGCTCCCCGCATTCATAGTCGCCGGTGCTGGCCAGCGGCTTGAAGTGAAAGCTGCGTCCGGTCAGCGGCATCACGCTCAGCCGCGACGAATCCAGCAGCAGCACCGCGTCCTGCGGCATCCAGCGGGTCGTCACGATGCGGCAGACGCCGAAGTCGCTCTCGTACAGGCTGACCATATCGCGATAGGCGGTGTCTTTGGCGCTGTAGCCGCGGTGCGCCGAGAGAAAGGCGTTGATCTTGCGTTTCTGATAGCCGCCGACGACAATCAGATCGACATTGCCGCTGCTGTTTTCCCAGATACGGCGAAGGACATAGTTGATCTTTTCCTCGTCCAGGCCGTCGCCTGCTGGAAAGCCGCTGGCTCCCGCCGCGAACACATTCGACGCCAGATGCGCGATGATGCCGCGCATCGTCCGCCGCGCCGTCGCACTGCCCTGCGGATTGGCCGTGGGCATGCCGCCGTTGATGACGGTGTTTTCCAGGTCGCGCAGCAGTTCGCGCAGGCGTTCCTGCTTCTGATAGTCCATCTCGTCAGCCAGGCCCAGTTGATTGGCCGCCATGTCCGTGCCGCTGACCTCAACGGCCGCGGTGAAAATCTGCGTCCAGTTGCTCTTGCGCGCCCGGTGGGTGAACCGCGCTTCCGGCCGGTCGCCGCCTTCCAGCGCCGCGTTGCCGAGGATGTTGAGCGTATCGCCGTCGTCAATCGCTTCCGGCGTCGTACCCGCATAGCCGCGCACCACCGTCAGCGCGTTGCCCGCCACGTGCGTCACCAGCATCAGCTCTTTTGCACCTTTGGCTTGAATCTGGTCGCCGGCGCGAAACCGCAGGCCGTTTGCAACCGAAAACTGCGTCGCCCCGGTCGGGTCGCTAATCATATCATCGCTGATCGCGTCCTTGTTCGGCAGCAGTTCGTCTTCGAGCCACTCGTGATGCGTGCTGGTCGCCGCCCGCAGCCCGTCGCCCAACACATCCAGCAGCGGCGTCTCATACGGCGAGACAATCGAAATCAGATCCGACACATCTTCGGCGATCTCCGGCAGCGTCGCCCCCGCGCTATACGTTGCTTTTCCTGTAAATGCCATAATAACTCCTTTCCACAAAATTCTTAATTCTCAATTCTTAATTCTTAATTCCGTTAGACGTACGCACGTCTAACGCGGAGGTACTCCTGCACATCCGCCCGCTTGCCGCTTTCGGCGGCGCGTGTTGCGGCCGCCTCAAGCCTGTTCCGTGCACCGCCGGTGCGTGTTTCCTTGACGCCCTGCGTCATCGATGCGGCATTGACCGCCGCCTCGGCCTCCACTTGCTCCTTAAGCTGCTCCAACTCCTTGGCCTGCGTGTCGTGCAGCTCCTTCAATTCCGACAGCTCCTGTTCCGCCGCCTGCGCCCGCTTGCGATACCGGATGGCCTCGCCAACCGGCACCAATCGTTCATTTTGCCCTTCCCCCGTACCGCCGGCTTCGGGCCGGCTTTCTTCTGTACTGACCATTGTGTCTTCGTCGCTCATAAAACTTCCCTTTCTTTTTGAAACCACAGATTTCACAGATTACACGGATTATGGTTTTGATGGGCTAAAGCCCATCCTACGTCCGGCTCGCAAGTTGTTTCTTTTACAAAATATCTTGACCTTACCTGTTTTTTTCTTGCTTATTTTCATTTGAAGGCTATTATTTATTGAAAATAGGAGTTATTATGAACAAAAAGAAATTCATTATTATTTGTCTTGCGTTAGTGTTTATTGTGTTCACAGGTTTTGCTTTTAGGCTGGTGAATTCACTGAAAAAACTCGGCACAATAGAAACTCAGGAGAATGTTTCTGACTTAAGCCAACTGCCCTCTTGGGTTAATGTGCCGGATTCAGCAAAGAACATCTCTTACCTGCAAATTTTCTGGCTGTATAATAGTTACGAATTTGATATATCAGAAGAAGAGTTCTTAGACTGGGCAAAGGAATGGCCTGTTCATAAAATCACCGAACCAATAACTGTTATGAGATATACCCGGTATATACTCCCCCAGCCCAACAGGGACGATCGGGATGCTGTTGACGAATATGAATCCAACGTATTTCACAAGATATCCAATGGTCACTATTATTACAAAGAAAACGAAAACAGAAATGGAGGAGGTATTTGCGTCGCCTATGATACGGATAAGCAGCGAGCCTATTTTTCCTTTGCATTTCGATAGCATCCGAAGTTGTTTTTTTTTGTCAAAGAGCGTTTATTGTCATTTTCGCGCTGGCGGAAATCTAATCCAGTCGCTGTATCTGATTTCCACCTGTTCACTCCCGCGATTGCTGGGATGACGATTATACTATTGACGATAACCGAGTTCCTGCCGTAAAAGAGCGTCGGATACGCCGAGTTCTTTTTTCATCAGGGCTTCTTTGAGGCGTTCGGTCTCGTCTTCGGGCAGCGGATTGGCAAAGACCACGTCCACCTTTCGCTCATCCGGCGTGGTTGCATACACGCCGGCTTTATCCAGAATCGTCAGGATCATCTGCGCGATGGATTTTAAGCCCTGGCCGTAGGTCAACTGCTTGCGGGCGGTCTTGGTGAGCATCCCCATAAACGTCATCTTCAGTGCCACGCCGCTGGTGAGGTTGCCGAGTTTGTTTTTGAGGACGCCGGCGACCACTGGCGTTACGCCGCTGATCTTGTCCATCGCTTCGCGCACCTCGGCGATATGCAGATTCTCGCTGGGCGAGCCGGCATCGCCGCCGAACGCCTCCAGGCTGGCGTCGGGATTGTCGGTAAACCACATCCGCCCCGGCGCGACGCCTTTTTCGGAAAACCCGTCCAGCCCTTTGGCCAGATACATCTTGAACGCCTGCATCGTAATCCGGCTGGCCCGGTCACTGAGCCGCGTATTCAATTCGTCCTGCAGCGGCACAAGCTGCTCGACATCGCTGACGCCCTCGTAATAATACGGCTGGGCGAGATTCTGAATATGCACCGCCGGCACAAACCCCAGTGGATTGTCGCCTTGGGCGGCCAGGTCGCCGTTTTCGTACCGCTGCCAGGCCGTCGGCCCGACGATCTCCGTCACGGTGACCACCCGCCGCTGACGCGACGACGCCCGCCGCCCGATCAGGCTGACGATTGACGACCCGTTCGTCTCGACCGCGTTGCACGCCTGCTGAAAATGCTGCGCGTAATAGCGCACCTTGCGATAGTCCGATTCGTCCAGGATCGGCAGTGCCCGAGGCGCTTCGATCAGCTCAAGGGCGAGGTCAGCGGTGTGGTCAACTGCGGTGTGAAAATCGGATGCGGTCGGATGTGAAGTACGAACGTCGTGCCGCGCGTTGCGGCGCAAACGTGAAAGCAGCCCTGCGCCCGGACGTACCAGGCAATCCGCAAATCCATACACGCTCCCGAGCACTGCCATGTCCTGGAAAAACCCCGCGCCGCCGTTTGCCTCGAACGCCCCTTTAAGAATCTGTTCAATCTCTTGGCGTCGTCCGGCCTCGGCGGCGCGGCTGACAAACGACACGCCCTTGCCGAATAAAAAATCCACCATCGCGCTGATGCGCCAGGCGATGTCGTTTTCAATCACAATCTCTTTGCGCTGGATGTCGGCGATCTTTTTGCCGAATGCGGCCTCGCGTACCGACCCGTAGCGTCTGCCGGTAATCCGCGGCGGCAGGCCGGTCTCCTGCGCCTGCACCAGGCCGTTGCCGGTCGCCTCGTCGTGTGCGGCCGAGAACGCCTGCACCGCCGGGTTCTGGTAATATTCCCACAGCCGCCCGAAATGCTCCTGCTGCTGCGGCCACTGCTGCTCGATGAGCCACTCCAGATAGGCCGGGTCAAATCCCGCATCGTCAAAAATCGTCAATTCATACGCCATAACACTTTCCCTTCATTGGTCGGTCATGTTTTCACTTGTCCCCCCGCACAACCCCCCGACGACCGGTTTGGTGTCGAAAACCACCCCCAATAAAATCCGCCGCCGGCGCGCAAGCCCCGCTCGGCAGAATCGTTAAAAAAATATCCCCCGTCGCCGCAATAGCAAGATAAGGATATACGAATCTATGCGAACACCCCAATAACCAATGATTGGCTCAGCGGCAGAACCGCGACCCAATATAAAGCACTAAATCCTAAGCACTAAATTCTAAACAAATATAAAACAGAAAAACCCAATATGAAAACTGGAGTTGTCCAAAATATAACCTTCGTGCTTCTTCGTGTCTTCGTGTTGGTTTTTTTGAGAAAATTGTTGACGTAATGCGGATTATGGAGTCAAATTGAACGAAATCGACAGCCGAAAGACAAGGAAAAAAAGGATAAGGGAAAAAGTAAAAAGAGAGGAATTTTACCACGAAGAAACGAAGAGCACGAAGAAAGATAGACGGTTGATTTTCGTAGGATGGGCTTTAGCCCATCAACAAGCGGCCATTGAGCCGAACGATTCCCGTAGGGCCGAACACCTGCGTGTTCGGTCGAAAAAAGAAAACCCCCAAGGCCGCAGACAAATGACGGCCGGGCGAAAGGGTACACAGGAGACAAAACGACGAAGGCTGCACAATACCCCCGCACCCATAAGCTGCGCTGCGATTGAAGGTAACTTGTTTTGCACAGATCAATCGCTAAAATAGTGTCCATGCCAGACACTACTAAAATTTACGTGAATAAATTTTTGTGCCATCCCAGCGACGAGTGCGTACCGGGGCTATTATGCCCTATTCGCCCACGAGTATCTGGCTTTCATAGTTTCTTAAATTTTCTCTGGCGCAACACTAAGATAGGACATGGAAAATTCAGAAGCGAAAATGTGAATAATTTATGGAGCAATGACAGCATGAGTGTTGATAAATCGAGTCTTGAATGGGCGTTCTTCAAACCGCTTACACCGTGGCTTGGTGAAACCCATTTTGTTAGAAACGTCAATAAAAACATGATAGAAAGTGAAAATGATGCTTACCCGGGTTTCGCTGAAAAACTCAGGATGTTATCTTTGGCTTTATTGAATGAGAAGAGCAATTTTAAAGACTTACGAAAAGCCCTCAGTGTTCTCTCTGTAGTAGGCAAAGTTGAAGATATCCCTTTAATACAAAGTCTTCATGAATTAAACAAAAACGATTTATCAGTCGATGTCAATACATGTCTGTTTGAAATTAGACATATAAATCGTTAATAAGTTTTGAAAGCCAAATAGGGCTGTCTATGCCCACGCAGATAATGCCCCATCAAGAGCAGCGTGGGCACGACGGGTGGCCTCGGCAAAACAGTCAACAGTTGATGATGGGTAGCCCGCAGGGCGGAATGATGTAGCCACGCGGCGTAAGCCCGTGGGGGAAAGAGAGCGCTCTCCCTCCTCTTTATTAAGCCCGCGCAGCGGGCGGAATAAGATGTCGACCGCTGCGCGGGCTGGGGGGAGGGGAAGCGGGCGTTTTTTTTGTTCCACGGCCTTACGGCCGAGGCTACAACATGACGCCTGCTGCGCGGGCTTGAGAGAATGGCGTTGACAACGTTAAAATTGAATGATGGAGAGCAATTACGTATGAAAACAATCTTAACAATGCGGGCAAAAATGATATGGCTGGCGGGATTGTTTTTCCTGACCGGCGTGCGGACAGTAATCGCGGAAGCGGCAGGCTTGGTCGATGTTCTTCTGTCGTTGATCATCGCCATTCTGACGATTTGTGTGTGTGCAGAGGATGCGGCCCGTCGAGGGCGGCCATTGTTGCAAGTTTATCAGTGGATCATGTTTTTTACGTGGCCGTTTTCGGTTTTCGTTTATTGTCTTATCGCTCACCGTCTCAAGGGGCTTGGATTGGTGCTGCTGTGGTCGCTGCTGTTTGCCCTGTGTGCCGTTGCGGGTTGCTTGGCCGTAATCGGGATAGCCGCGTTGTCAGGTTGAGGGGCTATTATTGTTCGACCGCTGTGCGGTCGTGGAATTTTCGTCAATCGTCCATCGCACATTTTCCGTTACCGGGTGTTGGGAAAAATCGGCTTTGTCAAACGGCCGTGCGGGGGTTATAATGTCGGCTTATTGAACTGATGACAGCGATATTAAAGCGTGGAGCTTGATTTTGGTAGCGATGACATTGCTTGAGACGCAGGGGCTGGTCAAGAAGTATTCCGGCCGGACCGTGGTTAACGACGTGCGGATTGCCGTCGAGCAGCGGAGTATTGTGGGGCTGCTGGGCCGCAACGGGGCGGGCAAAACCACGACATTTCGGATGACGATTGGCATGATCGTGCCGGACGCCGGGCAGGTGTTCTTTGACGGCCACGACGTGACAAAACTGCCGATGTATAAGCGCGCCCGTCTGGGGATGGGCTATCTGTCGCAGGAGCCGAGCGTCTTTCAGCGGCTGACGGTGCGGCAGAATCTGATTGCGATTTTGGAGACGATGGCGATGGGGCGGGGAGAGCGCAAACGCCGCGCCGAGGAGCTAATCGAGCGGTTCGGGCTGGGCGAGGTCGCCAAAAGCCAGGCGCGGTTCCTGTCCGGCGGCGAACGCCGCAAGCTGGAAATCGCCCGCGCGATGGTGACGAATCCGTCGCTGATCCTGCTGGATGAGCCGTTCAGCGGGGTCGATCCGATCGCGGTCGAGGAGCTGCAGACCGAGATTCGCCGGTTGGTGGCCTCCGGCGTGAGCATCCTGATTACCGACCACAACGTCGAGCGGACGCTGGAGGTTGCGGACAAAGCCTACATCATCGACCACGGCAAGGTCATCGCCGAAGGCCACCCCCGCGACATCATCCAGAACGAACTGGTCAAACGCAGCTACCTAGGCAGCACCTTCAAAGGCGACGAATTCGACTAAGTGGATTCATAACACATTATACAACAATAGCGTTTTTAAGGTTGAATATCATGGTTTCATCGTCTAATATAAAGTTAGAGTTTATATTGGACGATAAAAAAGCTATGTACCGCAAGCGATCTTTAAAAGATGTTTGGCTGGATGCCTCCGGCCAATTTCCAGTGTTGTTGCTGACCGGCCCCCGGCAAGTCGGCAAGACGACTTTCCTCCGGCACATTTGCGGTACGGATCGCACCTATGTCACGCTTGACGACCCTCCCACCCGTTCGTCGGCCAATGAAGATCCGGCCCTGTTTATGAAGCGGTTCGAGCCGCCCCTGCTGATCGATGAAATCCAGTATGCCCCCGGATTGATGCCTTATATCAAAATGGCCGTGGATGCCGCCCGGAAGCCGGGGATGTTCTGGCTGACCGGTTCACAGCAGTTTTTAATGATGAAAGACGTTTCGGAGACACTGGCCGGCAGAGTCGGCATCGTCAATCTTTTGGGCTTTTCGCAGCGGGAGCGAGCCGGGACACACCTGGAGATCGACCCGTTTTTGCCCGATCCTGACAAACTCGGAAAACGTCTAACGTTTGCCGCCGCGCCGGATCTGAAAGCGGTTTATGAACAGATATGGCAGGGCGGGTTTCCGGCACTGGTCTCCGGTGAAGTGACAAATCGCAATCTGTTTTACAGTTCCTATCTGCAAACCTACTTGCAGCGCGATGTCCGCGACTTGACACAGGTCGGCGATGAAGCGGCGTTTCTGAAGTTCATCCGCGCCTGCGCGGCGCGAACCGCGCAACTGCTGAATCTGGCCGACATTGCGCGCGATACGGACGTCAGTATCCCGACGGTCAAAAAATGGCTGTCCATTCTTCAGGCAAGCTTTCAGATTCGCCTCTTGCAGCCCTACTACACCAATCTGACCAAACGGGCGGTCAAAACGCCCAAGTTGTATTTTTTGGATACCGGTCTGTGCAGCTATCTGACCGAATGGGAAACACCCGAAACGCTTGAGGCCGGGGCGATGAGCGGGCCGATCTTTGAGACGTATGTGTTCTCCGAGATGCTGAAAAGCTATTGGCACCGCGGGCTTGAGCCGACAATATGGTATTACCGGGACAAAGACCAAAAGGAGATCGATTTTTTGCTGGAACGAAATCAGATGCTGTATCCGGTCGAGGTGAAGAAGAACGCCACGCCGCGAAAGGAGTGGATCGGCTCGTTTTCCGTGCTGGAGCGGCTGAAGATGAAAATCGGCCATGGCGCAGTCGTCTGCATGATCGAAAAATCCTTGCCGATCGACAAAAACAACGACGCCGTGCCGATCTCCGTGTTTTAGAACGGCTCTTGTTATTGCTTGCCGGATGCGTATAATGACCCAATAGAGTAACATTGTTTTGATATGTGAGAGCAGGGGTTTTCAATGACGGATTACTCCAAGTGTAAATTGACGCGGTTTCCGACGCCGGTGCTGGAACAGCGGGCCGAGGCGATTGCGGAAATCAATGACGACATTCGCCGACTGGCCGACCGGATGATTGACCTGATGGTCGAGACGCAAGGGGTGGGGTTTGCCGCGCCGCAGGCGGGAGTGAACCTGCGGATGTTTGTCGTCTCGCTGGACAGCAGCCGCGACAGCGCCAAAGTGTATATCAACCCGGACATCGAGGTCTCCGGGCCGATGGTCTCGCACGAAGAGGGGTGTCTGTCGCTGCCGGGCATCTACAGTCAGATTCAGCGGCATGCTAAATGCAAAGTGACGGCCACCGATCTGGACGGCAACCGCTTTACCGAAGATGCCGAGGGCCTGCTGGCCCGGGCGTTCCAGCACGAATACGATCATCTCGAAGGGACGATGATCAAAGACCGGATGAGCCGCCCGGCCAAGATCAAGGCACGCCGTCGGCTCAAACAACTGCTGGATGCGTACCACCAAACCGACGCCGCGTCGTGAGGATAGTCGAATGAAAATCGTATTTTTGGGTTCCTCATCCTTCGGCCTGCCGTCGCTGGAGGCGATTGCCGACAGTCGGCACACGCTGGCGGGGGTCTTCACCCAGCCGGCGCGACCGGCCGGACGCCATCGCAAGCCCAAGCCGACCGACGTGGCCGACTGGTGCGCGGCAAAGAACATCCCTTGTACCGAAGCGGACAACATCAACACGCACCAGATGCGGGACAAAGTGGCCGCATGCGGCGGCGATTTGCTGGTGGTCATCGCGTTCGGCCAGAAGATCGCCCAGCCGGTGATCGATTTGTTTCGTTTCGGAGCAATCAACGTCCACGCCTCGCTCTTGCCCCGATATCGCGGGGCCGCCCCGATTCACTGGGCGATGATGCGCGGCGAATCGGAAACGGGCGTCAGCATCATCACCCTGGCCCAGCGGATGGACGCCGGGGCCGTGCTGGCTCATAAACGGCTGCCGATTGAGCTGGACGATACCTTTCAGACACTGCATCACAAGCTGGCCGCGTTGTCGGCCCCGGTGCTGCTGAAGACCATCGAGGCCATCGAAGCCGGGCAGGCTGAATACACGCAGCAGGATGAGACGCTGGTCACGCAGGCGCCGCGGCTGACCAAAGAACACGGCTACATCGACTGGAACCGCCCCGCCGAGGAGATCGCCAATCAGGTTCGCGCCCTGTGCCCCTGGCCTGGCGCGCAAAGCGTATATGTCTCGGCCCAGACCGGCCGTTCCTGGCGTGTCACGATTTGCAGGGCACAAGTCATTGATCAACAAAACGATATTGCCGATATTCCCGGTGTGCTGGACGACCACTTCAACGTCATCTGCGGGTGGAATCGGCTCAAGATTCTCGAAGTCAAGCCCGCCGGCTCGGACACAATGAGCTTTGAGGCCTTCGCCCGCGGGCGAAACACGCGAAAAGGCGACCTGTTTTTGCCGATTGATCGCGTGCTTCAGGGTATCGGCCTATGAACCGTTCCCCGCAGCGGTCCGCCCGTGCGACCGCACTCACGGTGCTGCGGCAGTACACCGCCCATCGCGGCGATGCGGCCGAGTTGCTGGGACCGTTGCTGGGGACGACCGACCGCAGCGGCCAGGCCACCGATTTGGTCTATGGCGTGATTCGCAACGCGGTCCTGCTGGACCGGCTGTTGACCGGCTGTGCCGATGTCCGCAAGAATAATGTCAAGCCCGCCGTCTGGACAATTCTGCGGCTTGGCGTCTTTGAACTGGTCTTTGCGCCAAAAACCGCCGCGTATGCAATCGTAAACGAGGCCGTCAATCTGGCCTCCGCCGTCAGCTCACACAAAAGCGGCGGCTTTGTCAATGCCGTCCTGCGGAATGTTCAGCGGAAGATTGCCGACCGCGACGGCGATGCAAACACCGCCTCCCCGACGCATACCGTGCCCCGCCCCGACGGCCGTGCCTGTGTGTTTGTCGAAGAAGTGCTGCCTGATCCTGCTAATTTCCCGGAAGAATACCTGCATTATGCCTGGTCGCTGCCGCAATGGCTGGTGCATCGGTGGAGTGCCGAATACGGCCAAGAGACGGCCGCCGAGATTTGCCGCGCATCAAATCGCCATCCGTCGGTGTATGCCTGGCCGAATACGCAGCATATCAGCGCCGAGGCGCTTGCCGAAACGCTCACCGCCGAAGGGGTCAACTGTCGGCTCTGGGCCGAACGCGGCGCGGTTCAATTATGCAAACCCGGGGCAGTGAACAGCCTTGACGCATTCAAGAACGGACTTTTCTACATTCAGGACCCAACCGCCGAGGCACTGGCGTCTTTTTTGGACCTCCAACCCGGCCAGACGCTGGTAGATGTTTGCGCTGCACCCGGCGGCAAAACAATTGCCCTGGCACTGCGCCTAAAGGATACCGGGTGCATTCTGGCCTCGGACAGCAGCGCCGAACGGCTTGCCCGCGTGGATGAAAACACCCATCGGCTGAATCTGTCCTGTGTGCGCAGCGTATCTGCCGACAAACTGGCCGCTTATGTCCAAACGCTCGACCGCGTGGACGCGGTGATTCTGGATGTCCCCTGTTCCAACACCGGCGTGCTGGCACGGCGGGTCGAGGCTCGTCGAAGGCTTGAGCGAGGGCTTGAAAAGGCGGTTTTACAGCTTCAGCAGAGCCTGTTGGAAACGGCGTTTACCCTGTTAAAACCCGGTGCAAAACTGGTGTATTCCACATGCAGCATTTTACCCGAAGAAAACGAGCAGCAGATTCAGTGTTATTTGGAAAAGCATCCGGAGTTTACCCTAATAAACCAGAAAAAAACGCTTCCCAGTATTGAAAAAACGGGTTTCTTCGACCATGACGGCGGATTTCTGGCGTTGCTGGCCGGGCCGTCATCGTAAGTTGCCCCTTATTTATGGAACAGCCTTCAACAGGTTATCCACAATTGCCGCTTAGCGTGTTAGTAGAATGTTAACAACAAATTTTTTTCGCGCGTAAGTCTTCACCCCGCTTGCACCTTGGTCATGTGGAAAAGAATTTTCAAAAATGGGGGTTGAATCCACATACCGGTTGCCACTATCATCGTCACATCGAGACGGACAACAAATGATAAGGAAAAGCGATTTTATAATACCCGGAAGGCAGGAAAACAAATGCAGACGGTATTCACGGATGAAGTGAAAGAAATACATAAACGGATTGCCGAAAAGATAGGAAGCAGTCAATATCAGATGTGGTTTGAAGGGGCAACGCAGATCGCGCTGCACGAAGAAGGGTTGCACGTGACTGCAGCCAATCCGTTTATGTCAAATTGGATCGAAGGTCATTTTCATCAGGCGCTCAGCGAATCGACGCTGGAGGTGTGCGGGCGAAAGCTGCCGCTGCGGTTTCAGATCGACGCCGAATGCGTCAAGCCGCAGCCCAAACAGGTGACCGCACCGTCGGTTTCCCGCGTCGAACGCATCAAAACCAGCCAGCGCCGGATGCCCGTCGTCAAGGGCCGCAACGGCCATGCCCTGCCGCTGAAGCTGACGTTTGACACGTTCGTGGTCGGCAGCAAGAACCAATTGGCCTATAACGCCGCACAGGCGGTCGTGTCGCAGGAGCAAAGCCCGTTCAATCCGCTGTTTGTGCACGGCGGCTACGGCGTCGGCAAAACGCATCTGCTTCAGGGCATCTGCAACGAGATTTTTCAGCAGACGCCGGGCTGTCGGTGGATGTACCTGTCGGCTGAAGATTTTGCCAATCAATATGTGATGGCGCTCAAGACCCACAAGCTGGACGCATTTCGCAATCGCCTTCGCAATCTGGACATTCTGGCCATTGACGACATTCATTTTCTGGCCAACAAGAACGCGATGCAGGAGGAATTTCTGCATACGTTCAACAGCATCGACCTGGCGGGCAAGCAGGTGGTGCTGGCCTCCGACGCGCACCCCAAAGAGATCGGACAACTGTGCGACAAGCTCGTCAACCGGTTCGTATCGGGAATGGTCGTGCGGATCGACCCGCCGGATTTGGAGATGCGCATCGCGATTTGCCGCCGCCGCGCCGAACAACTCCGATTGGCGATTCCAAAAGAGGTTCTCGACTACGTCGCTGAGAGCATCACATCGGGCATTCGCGAATTGGAAGGGGCGCTGGTCAAGCTCAGCGCCTACGCCGCTTTGAGCAAAACGCCGTTGACGCTGGCGCTGACGCAGCAGGTGCTGACCGAGCATATCTCCCGCTCCGACCCCGTAGTGCATACGTCCGACATCGCCGGCATTGCAGCCGAGTATTTCGGCCTGTCCGTTTCGGAACTGCACTCGGATAAAAAAGACCGCACGGTCAGCCTGTCGCGGGCGTTTGCGATGTACCTGACGCGGCGTTATACGCGGCTTAGCTACCCCGAGATCGGCCGCGCCTTTGGCGGCAAACATCACGCCACGGTGATTCTGGCCTGCCGTAAAGTCGAGGAACACCTGAAAGTCAATCGCGAACTCAAATGGCACGGCCGCACCGGTTGCCGACTCGTTCGCGCCAAAAACGTACTTGATGCGTTGACGCAGAAACTGTCATAGCACGCCGTTTGTAGTTCCGTTTGTAGTTCAAGCTTTAGCTTGTTTTTAAACACACTAAAGTGTGGACTACAAACGCGGCTTTTATTGCAGCTCAACCACCACGATTTCGTTGTTCGTCCCCAGCCGCATGCGCGGGCCCCACAGACCTGTGCCGGAGGTGACATACAGGAAACTGTCGCCGCGGCGGTGCAGACCATAGACCGGATATTCAAAAAAACGCACGATGAAATTAAACGGAAAGATCTGCCCGGCGTGCGCATGGCCGACGAGGGTCAGGTCAATGCCCGCCTTTTCGAGAAAGGCGATATCCATCGGGCGGTGAAACATCAAAATCGTATAGGCATCCCGGTCGTAAGGCATTCCCGTCAAAACCCCTTGCGCTTGTTGCCTGTCCGTCATGTCCGGAATGCCGATCAACTGGATGGGGCCGAGTTGTTCGATGCGGTCGTCCATAATCGTTACATTGAGCCGCCGCAGCGCGTCCAGAACGTCTTGCCGTCCGACGTAGTGTTCGTGATTGCCGGAGACAAAATAGATCGGGGCTTCAAAATCCGCCAATAGCTTCAATGTGTTTTGTGTGCTGCGGCCGAAGGTATCGACCAGATCGCCGGTGATAAGAATCTTGTCCGGGTTGAGGCGGTTGGTCTTTTCAACCATTTTACGAATGAACGCCGCGTTCATCGAGCCGATGTGGACATCCGAAAGCTGCACCAGCCGCATCGGTTCGGGGCCGGGCACCTGGATCGTGGCGACGGTGATGCGCCGGGCGTTGACCGTCGCATACGCGGACAACACACATATAACGGCGAGGATGGCAATGCCGCCGGTTCGCTTGGCGTGCGACACGACCCAGCGAGCGATTTCATACAACAGCAGCGTACAAAACAACAGCCACAGCACCCCCAGCCAGTAGCCGGCGGCGACGAAGATGACCTCGATAACGTAAGAATCATAATACGATTCGAGGATGCGCGAGCCGATCAGCGAGACCGTGCCGACCAGCGTCAGCAGCCAAAAACCCCAGCGCCGCTTGCACCCGAACAGCCCGAACAGCCGCCAATACACATAAAAGTGCATCAGGAACGAAATCGCCAGCACTGTGCCAATGAAGAATGCCATCGTCAAGCCTGTAAGGGTTTACGCGGGCAGATTCTCCGCGGCAAATTCCCAGTTCAGCAGCTTGTCAATCACGTCGGCGACATGATCGGCGCGGCGATTTTGATAGTCCAGATAGTAGGCGTGTTCCCACACGTCAATCGTCAGCAGCGGCACCGCGTCGGTGCTCAGCGGCGTTTCGGCGTTGGAGGTCTTGACGACCTTGAGCCGCCCGTTTTCGGCGACCAGCCACGCCCAGCCGCTGGCAAACTGCGTCACCGCGGCCTGTGCCAGCTCTTTCTTGCACGCTTCGACGCCGCCGAAGTCGGCTTCCATCTTGGCCCGCAGCGTGAGCGGAATCTCGCCGCCGCCAGGCTTGAGACAGTTCCAATAAAACGAATGGTTCCACGTCTGAGCGGCATTATTGAACAGGCCGATCTTGTCTTGCTGGCCCGCGGTCTGGCGGACGATCTCGTCCAGCGGCATCTTGGCATACGGCGTGTTCTCGACCAGACGATTGAGATTGTTCAGATACCCGCGATGGTGCTTGTCGTAGTGAAAACTCAGTGTCCGAGCCGAGATGACCGGTTCCAGCGCATCATCGGCAAACGGCAGCGGCGCCAGCACAAACGGCGCGACAACGCCTTCGGCCTTGGCCGTTGCCGTAAAACTCCCCATCGCCGCAGCGGCCCCCACCGTTGCCGATGCGGCCAGAAATTCGCGGCGATCCATTCTCGATGTGTCGTTTGGGTTTGTCGTGCTCATCATTTTCTCCTGATCGAAAATAAGGTTGACTGTTGGATAAATTCTACCGCAAGCCCCCATCCGTGGCAAGGACAACCCAGAAAAACGCCACCGAAATCAAAAATCAACCGAGACCAAGGATACGAAAGGAAGAAATAATTGTGGTGCTAAACGGGCAGTGGACACGGGTATCCTGCTAAATCAAAAATGTAAACTCAAACCTAAGAACAAAGAATTCAGAACTATCTCTCTCCTCAGTGTCTTCTGTGTCCTCGATGGAATAATATGAATTTGAACAAAGCCAAAATGTTCCGCCGGAACCGATTTTCACACATGGGACTGCTGAAGCAGCCATTATTTCTTGATTTTTTTTGTACAAATTGGTAAAATAACATCACTGATGATCATTTTGCGGTCGATAGAAACATAATGTATATAAGATGTTATCGATATTGCCTCCTTTCGTGCGTGGCCGCTCTGACTGTGTGCTCGGCGGGCGTGCGCGCCGGGGTTGCCGAGCAGCTCAAAAACGGCAAACTGCTTCATCCCGATAATATCGCGGCCGCGTTTGACCGGGAAGGGGAGGTGATCGAGGTCATCGTGAACCTCAAACCGCCGGAGAAGACCGGTCGTGCCCAATGGGATAATCTCGCGTCCCGTCGGGCGCGGCGCGACGAGATTTCCGAACGTCAGCAGGAGGTGCTCACGGCCCTTTCCGGAAGGGAATTCGGCGTCTGGCATCGGTTTGAAAATCAGGCGGGCTTTTCCGCGTTTGTGACCCAAAAGGGCTTGCAGGATATTGCCAATCATCCGCTGGTCGAATCCGTCGAGCCGGTGATCAGGCTCTATCCGCAGCTTGCCCAGGGGATTCCGCTGATGAACGCACTGGCCGCCCGTTCGACGTATAACGGCCAGGGCATCGCCATCGCCATCTGCGATACGGGTATCGACTACACGCATCCGAGGCTCGGCGGCGGCGGATTTCCGAACAGCAAAGTCATCGGCGGCTATGATTACGGCAACGACGATGATGACCCGATGCCGAACACGCAGGCACACGGCACCGCCTGCGCCGGCATTGCCGCGGGAAATTTGGGTACCGTCGGTGACTATATCGGCGGCGTCGCCCACAACGCCAAATTATACGCCCTGAAGATCACCGCGGGAACCGACAGTTCCGCCTCCAGTGCCGATATGGCCGCGGCGTGGGATTGGTGCGTTACACATCAATATGACGACCCCGACAATCCCATCATGGTCATCAGCACCAGTTACGGCGGCGGAAACCATACCAGCGCATGCGATACGTATTCGACTGCGATGACAAACGCCGCCAACAACGCTGTCGCCGCCGGCATCACGGTTCTGGCCGCCGCCGGCAACGACGGCTACTGCGACGCCATCAGTTGGCCGGCCTGCATCAGCAATGTGATTTCGGTGGGGGCGGTTTTTGACGCATCTATTGGGACCCAGTCTTTTTGCGTCAGCAACACATCTTGTGCACCGAACAACGGCAGCAGCTCGTGTTCGACCGGATCTTTTTCGACCTCGCAACCCACAGCGGCCGACGTTGTTGCCGTGTATTCCAATACCGCGTCGTTCCTGGATATTCTGGCGCCTTCCAATGCCGCTTATACCACTGACATTGCCGGCGGCGGCGGCTATTCGAGCCTCGATTATACCAGCACTTTTGGCGGCACCTCGGCGGCCTGTCCTTATGCGGCCGGAGCGGTGGCCATTCTTCAATCCGCCGCCAAGCAGATTTTCGGCGAGTTTCTTTCGCCCGCCCAGATCAAAGACCTGCTGATTTCGACCGGCAACCCCATTACCGACGGCAAGGTCGCCATCACCAAGCCCCGTGTCAACGTGGGGAATATCTTCGCGATGTGGCAGGCGGTTCCGCCCGTGGCGCAGAATGGGATAGAATCCATCCTTTTGAGTACCCCCACCACCCTGGCGCTTGAGGCAACCGACGACGGGCGTCCCTTTCCGCCGGGGGCGTTAGCCTATACTATTACATCCCTGCCCAATCACGGCGTCTTGTCCGAGCCGGAGGGGGGTGTGATCGATTCAGTGCCTTACGCGCTGGCCGGGTTTGGCAACCAGGTGGTTTATACCCCCAAACCCAACTGCGGCGCACCGGTTCAGTTTTCATTCATCGCCAATGACGGCGGCATACCTCCGGACGGCGGCGATTCCAACACAGCGACCGTGACGATTCAATTTCTTGTGAGGGATACGATTTATTCGGCCACGATGGACACCGATCCGGGCTGGACACTGGACGGCCCCTACTGGGCGTGGGGAACCCCGACCGGCGGCCGCGGGGCCAATGGGAATCCGGATCCGATTTCCGGGTTTACAGGACCAAATGTCGTGGGCTATAACCTGGCGGGGGATTACGGGCCAATCAGCGGCACGCGGTGGGCCACCACGCCGGCAATTGACTGTACCGGCAAAACCGGCGTCACCTTGACATTTTACCGCTGGCTGAACGTTGATAGGCCTTACTCGTTCCCTTCTCAAAGAGATCACGCCTCCATTGCGATTTCCAACAACGGCACCACGTGGACACAAATCTGGAATAATACAGACAGGGTAACCGACAACAGTTGGCGGCTGCAAACGTTCGATATTTCCGCGATTGCTGATAACCAACCGACGGTTTATATCCGCTGGGGCATGGGACCGACCAATCAAACCCAGCATTATTCAGGCTGGAACATTGACGACGTCAAACTCACGACGGGGCTTCGGCCGGTTGCGTATTCGCCGGTGCCCGTCGATTTCGAGCCGGATTGCGATGTGGATTGCGACGACCTGATGGTCCTGATGAGCTATTGGCTTCAGGCATGCGGCGACTGCCAAGGCGCCGACTTAGCTGGAAACGGGACTGTCAATCTCGAAGATTTTGCCCTGTTTGCCGAATACTGGCTGAGGGTGCACGATTCGTGGTAAATATAACCCGCAAAACACGCCGGCATGAATAACCGTACACTCATAACACCAACGCCTACCCGTCAAAACCGTGCACCAATGGATTCGATACCGTTATGGTATGGTATTCGGTTTTGCGATCCCCATTGTACCAGACCTTTCCCTGAATATCGGCATCTTTTGAGAACATTTTTTTGAAATACTCAATGCCGCTGACAAATTCAGGTTGAAAGGTTTCTGCGGATTTTATCTCAATCGCCGTAAATGTTCGCCCTTCAGAAATCAGAAAATCTACCTCATTACCTTTTGCGTCACGGTAGAAATACAAAACCGGCTGTTTTCCCTGATTCAGCATTCTTTTGACCATTTCAAGAATCAGCAAATTTTCATACAAGGCGCCCCGCAGCGGATCGCGCTGCACCTGCTGGGGAGTTTGCAGTCCAAGCAGCCAGGCCGCCAGTCCCACATCGACAAAATAGAGCTTTGACGACTTGACAATCCGCTTGCGAACGTTGGCAAAATACGGCGGCAGCTCGAAAAGGATAAAGGATGCTTTCAGAACCGATATCCAGTTTTTGATGGTTGTGGAAGAAACGCCGACATCACCGGCAAGCGAAGAATAATTGACAAGCTGGCCGATGCGTCCCGCCAGCAGCCTGAGACATTGTTCGAATCGTGTCAAGTCCTGCACATTGATCATGGCACGCACGTCGCGTTCGATGTAGGTTGCCAGATAGGAACTGAAGAAACGCCCAGCGCGAAGCTGATCTTGATGTAAGCGCGGATAGAATCCCTGCAGGATCATCTCGAAAGGAGACAGCAAAGGACGCCGGTATTGTCGGATTTCTTCAACCGAAAAAGGCAGCAATTCAAGAACCGCGGTGCGCCCGGCCAGCGATTGCGTAATAGCTTGATGGACTTGCGGCTGATGGCTGCCGGTCAGGATAAACCGGCCGTGTGCTGGATTGTTGTCGATGATGCCCTGCAAGTAGCTCAGCAACGATGGAACCCGCTGAATTTCATCCAAAATCACCCCCCCGGAAAAACCGGCCAATAGCCCTCTGGGGTCCTCCTCAGCCTGTCGCCGCGTGTCCGGATCTTCCAGAGAACAGTAGGCATGGTCGGGGAAGGCCATGCGCGTCAATGTGGTCTTGCCGGACTGACGCGGACCCAGAATCGTAACTGCCGGATATTCCGTGGCACACAGCAGTAATTCATCTTGAATTTGCCGATTGATCATTGAGCACAATTATAGCCTAAAAGAGTGCAAATTTCAAATCCAATTTTAGATTTGCACCAAAAATACTTATTTTAAGCCCCAATAACACTATTTAAGACATTAGGACTCTTATGTCTTTTCCGTGCGCTGGCGGAGAAGGAGGCGGATGGGGACTTCTTCCAGTCCGAGCAGTTCGCCGAGACGGCTAATGAAGAATCGCTGGTACGTTTCGTCGAACAGCGCAGGCTTATTGACAAACAGCAGGACGCTGACCGGCCGCGTCGAGACCTGTGTGGCGTAGTAAATCTTCGGAAAGCCGCCGCCTTTGCTGCGTCCGCCGGCGCGTTCTTCGGTAATCTTCTGCACAGCCTTGTTGAGCCGACCGGTCGAGACTTTCGTGCCGGACTGCTTGAACAGTTCAGTGGCGATGTCCAGCACGCTCTGGATATTTTTGGCGTCTTTGGCGGTGGTAAAGGCAATCGGCGCGTGCCGCAGCCCGATGAGCACCTTGTCCAGATAGTCGGCGTAATCATCCGACGCGGCGACATCTTTGGCCAGATCCCACTTGTTGACGATGAGGATGCACGGCTTGAACTCGTCACGCACCAGATGGCCGAGCTTTTTATCCACTTGCGAGACCGGCGTGGTCGCGTCCATCATAAACAGCACCACGTCCGCCCGCCGGATGCTCCGCAGCGCGCGGGTATAGCCGTAATACTCCACGTCGTGCGCCATCTTGCCGACCTTGCGGACGCCGGCGGTGTCGATGATGAGGTACTGCTTACCGTCTTTTTCAAACAGCACGTCCACCGCATCCCGCGTCGTCCCGGGCACTTCGCTGACGATGACGCGCTCTTCGCCGACGACGGCGTTGATGAACGTGCTCTTTCCGGCGTTGCGTTTGCCGACGATGGCGATCTTCATCACCGTCGGGGCGGGCTTTTCCCTGGGCAGGTGGTCCAGCGCGTCATCAATCCGTTCCAGCAACTCGGCTCGGTTGACCATATTCTTGGCCGAGATGCAGATGGGTTCGCCAAAGCCCAGCCGCACAAACTCCCCGGCCAGCGAAAGCTGCTTGGGGCTGTCGGCCTTGTTGGCCACCGGCATCACCGTCAGGTCGCTTTTGCGCAGCAGTTGGGCGATCTTGGTATCCAGCGGCGTGATGCCTTCGCGGATATCCACCACAAAAAGCACCAGATTGGCCTTGCTGATGGCCTGAAATATCTGGTTTTCGACGTGGGTTTCCAGTGCATCGCTGTCGACAATGCCGTATCCGCCGGTATCGACCAGCTCAAAATACCGCTCATTGTATTCCAGAACCGTGCTGATGCGGTCACGCGTTACCCCGGCCGTGGGATCGACGATACTGATCATCTGACCCGACAGCGAATTGAGCAGACTGCTTTTGCCGACGTTGGGTCGGCCGATGATTGCTACTACCGGAAGCGCCATAAGTATCCCAAAAATTAAAAGCCCGTATCAAAATCGTGATTATAACACAGCCGTTCGGGAAAATCCTCATAAAAAGCCGCCTCCCCAAAAGGTCTCAAAGGCGTGTGAGAATTAACCCCGTCCGTTGTTTGTGAAGATTTTGAATTTAGTGCTTGGAATTTTGGCTGCGGTTCTGCGGCGGCAAGTTCAATTGTTCATACGCGTCGACAACTTCGAGCAGCCGATGCAGGATCTCTCGCCCTTCGGGGCTGGCTTCCAGGCCCAGAAACTCCACCCCAACCAGCAGGGCGTTTTCGGAGTTGAGGGCCTGTAAATGCCGCACATGGCCTTCCAGCAACAGGGGCTTTTGGTATGACATCGGCGTAAACTGCACCCCCACTAGCTGGCCGAGCGAAAAAAAGTCCCGCTGTTCCTGCTCGACGCGAATCATCGCCCCCCCGGCCGAGAGATTGTAGAGCGTTCCCTGCCAATAGTCTTCTTTCGGGGGCTGTTCCGAGTTGTTCTTGTGCCCACGATGCCAAAAGAACGCACGAACCGTCATACCCGCCGGGATCGGCTCACGTTCATAAGCTCGCCGCGGCAATTTCTCGATTTTATCGGGCATTTCAAGACCGATGTCCCAAGGACATTCGTCGCCGGGTGCCTCGATGACTGTGGTTTCAAAGATAAATTTGGAGTGTTCGTGCTGAATACAGAGGCCGACCGGCAGGTCTTTTTGGATGACTAATTCCGTCAGATTTGCTGAAACAACCTGCACGCGAAATGTCGATTCGCTCACGGATCGCGCAACAATATCCCAAACACGCCAACTGCCGTTCTTGAGGTAGCTCAGCGTCCCGCAGAGGCCGTCCCGGACTGTTAGCCGCAAAAATTCATCCACTTGATCGGGTTTTAAGAAATCTCTCGGATTCATACCATTCCGCTAAAAACGAACATATTAATAGTAAAATTTAACTTATGACCGGCCTCAGGGTAATTCACTGCTTGTAAATTCGGCATTATTGTTGATTTGCTTGAGGAAAGTTCAGCGGGGCCAAATGGTCTGTGAGCGTATATGACCTGCCCCGTTTCTTTGTACCAAGTCATGTGAGAGGGTTCACGACATTCGCAGTCGTTTACAAAGGTATTCAGAACATCTGAGCACCCCTGAACCGCCGACACACGGATTTGTCTTCGTTTTGCCATTTTCGTGTCTCCGTAAAACATTAAAAGTTATAAAAAAGGTTATACGGCACGAAAAAAGCTGAAAAGGTCAAAACAAAAAGCCCTTGTAAGTGTTTAACCTACATGGGCTTATGAAAATGGGCAGGGGCGGATTTGAACCGCCGACACACGGATTTTCAGTCCGTCCGAGGGTTTCGTAAGTGATTGTACCGTAAGCGTTTATGCTTGTAAAATAAAGACTTATGATCCCGACCGAAGCTCAGGTGAACCCGGACAGTAGGCCAACCATATTGGCTTGTCACACATTTTGTCACACACCCGCATTCAGAAGAATATGAAAGGACAGTCAACTCCTATTTATCAGGGTGGTTTGTGGGTGGGATTCGGTCATCAGACCGAACTGTTTTTTAACGAAAAAAGCCGCCAACAGTGCTGTACCATTGACGGCTTACATTGCATAACGTATTTCTTTTAAGCGGTTCTTTGAATAGCGCAATCATCATAGGCCGCTTGCAGCACTGAAATTAACCGTGCCGCTTCTGCGGGAAACAGACGCAATTCAAAATTGACCCATTCGCCGCTTTTAGCGTCTTTGTAGCCCTTTTGGACTGAAATTGTGTTTCGTGATTCGGTTTGACCGTCTTTCTCGATCTCATCCTGCCAGATACAGGATTTCAGATTGCCGTTTCGATACTGTGCCACAGGTTTGTTTTTCTTGTTTTTAGCCATTTTGTCACCCTTTCATAAATTAGTTTTATGCTGATTCGATATTATCCAGCATTTCTTCAAGGTCGCTCATTTGGTAGTACTCGCCGCCATATTCGTAAAGCACTCCATCATCGGCAAGGTGTTGTAGGTTTTCGCTGGCTCCCATTTGAAAATAAAGAGGGTCCATCTTTTTGAGTACCTGTGAAACGCTGTAAACAATTTCACCGATTTTGACTTCGGGATAGCATTCGTCCAGTAATTCCTCAAACATTTCCTCGCCATCAACGGGCGTCAACCGTGTTGTGAGTAAATGCTCAATAACCCACTCTGTTCCGTATTCAACCCCCACACCGGACAAATGCCGCATAAAATCATCCGTTCGGCAATCAGGGCAGTATTGTCCCTCAACTACTTTGTAGCAACTGTAACAAAAATTGTCCGTAATTTTCAAAGCGGCTTCCTGCAATCGCCCGTGAATAATTTGCCTGTCAGTCATGGTTCCAGCCTTTCATCATCATGGTTTTCTGTTCTCGTCTTTTAAGCGTCTCGCCGACGCACCCCGGCATTGAAAAAAACTCCCTTCGTAAGCCCATGGGAGTTTTATTCATACTCAAACAGCTTCCGCGCGCAGCGGTATCCTTATCCAAAAGGGGGATTTCAAAAAAGGATGTTGGAATGACCATCAAACAGTGGCGGCGCTGGTCGGATGGTCAATCGTTCAGTGACAGAAACCAAATGAATGGCACGCGATTGCCCGAACAAACCGCTTGCCGAATAAACGTTCTCATGTACAATGACGGTTTTTGTGATATTTGTTGATTGGAGAAAACCGATTGAAAACCCTTGTTCGACTCGTCTTTAAATGTTTGGGGTTACTGCTTAAGTCTCTCGGAGAGACCTCGTGTGTGAAAGAGACATTCCCGACCGACATCCAGGGCAAGGAGGTGTTGCTGGGCGTTTTGGTTCATCAGGTTAAAGAAGAATCAGTTCGAAGAGGACAACAAGGCCCTGTAACATAGTCGAATCCACGCCGTAATCGCAACAAGGTCTGATAATGGAACTTATGTACAATTTAAACTCCCAATAACATTCAGGTAAGACTTGATTCCTATGAGACAGTCTGGGTACTATCCATAATTTGTTTCAGGAATTCGTCAACTGCTTTCTGGTCCTGCAGATCAGTAGGCGGTTCAATATGCGTAATACACGCAAGCATCCGAAGAACATTAGCTGTCTTTTGCTTGATGACCTCACGAGCATCTTTATCATTGCTATTTTGTTGCTTCAACAGAGTAAGATACTCCAAAATTTGCGGAATCTGCTCTAAAGGACGCTGTTTATATAATTTAACAAGTACCTTTACTTGTAAAAAGGAAATCTCAGACAAGGGCCTAGGAATGGAAATAACTTCAATAAGACTGTGCAAATGTTCCGATTGATCTAAATCTTCATATTTCTTTTTAAACAATTCGTCTACTGAAACCTCTTCAATCTCAGAGAGCTGATATTTCGCAGCGTTTCTTGAATAGAGAAAATATGCTATTTTTCCGTCAACATCTTCTATTGTAAAATTGCCCGGTGAATCTTCAAGAACCAGCGGGCCGGTTAGAAAAGGATTGTCCAGTGAAGCAAACCGTAAGAAATCCTGCACGTCATCTCTCATTTTCACTATAGATTCATATTGTTCGGCTGGGAACGCTTCCTTTAAAGCATATACCTGTCCATGAAGAGGATCTTGTCGAGTCTGCCGAATAATATCAATGAAAGAAATTTCCCGGACAGCAACTGGCTTAATGACTTTTCCTGTGATCCCCATACATATCGCTGATAATACCACAGAATACAAAAGAATATATGCCAACCAACGATTGAATCCGAGTTCGATCTTTTTGCTCCATTTGAAGTAAGAGGCAAAGACAAATAACGATATCCACCAGACATTCAGCCCTACACAACCCATCATTTGCCAGCGGCCCGAATGACTAAAATACTTTTTACGATAAGATTCTTCGTTTTTCCATTCTAAAACAATATCGCGTTGCATTTGCTCTGATGTCAAAGTCCCTACTAATTTTGTAATCCAACATCCATCCCACAAGAACTCTTTAGTTTGCGGGTGTCCTATTTTATTTTGGTATGTCCTGCTCTTATAACCCTTCAACCAAGCATTATCTTTAAAGTATTCTAATTGTACTGTCCAATTTCATTTTCGTTCTTTAACTCTTAACGGAGCCAATAACTTATGTCGCTTGTAATGATAAAACCGTGCTGTCTCTCGCCGTTTGCTTTTGCGTTCGATCAAACGTCGAAACCAT
>JAAYCR010000040.1 GCA_012729675.1 Phycisphaerae bacterium
AAAACTGGCTACCAGAAAAGCGTATGGCTTTAAGAGCTTCAAAACGCTGGAATTGGCCTTGTATCACAATCTTGGTGCATTACCGGAACCGGTTGAAACCCACAAATTTTTTTGAAGAGGCAAAAAACTTAACCATGAAGAGCATGAAGCACATGAAGGACAGATAAAATATGATAGATGAAAAAATCAAAGAACTGATTGCGCTGGGCGCGTCGGTGGCGTGCAATTGCCACCCGTGCGTAAAGTTTCACACCGACAAGGCCCGAAAGATGGGTATTGCCGCCAACGATATTCAGACAGCCTATGCGGTCGGCCAAATGGTTCGTAAAGGCGCCGCCGGCCAGATGGACGAACTGCTGAAAACAGTGGTATCCCATTAAAGAATGATCGACATGACACATGGAATAGACAACACAATGGCTTCAACTCAAGAACTCAAGAAATCAAGAACACAAGAACACAAGGACTCAAGAATATAGGAATATAGGGATGCAGGGATGCAAGTGTTTGGGAAGCGGCATCCGTACATTTAACATTTAACATTTAACTTTTGGCATTTGGCATTTGGCATTTGGCATTTTACATAAATTCACCTCTGCGACCTCTGTGGCAATACATAAGGAATACGACGGTGACTGAAAAACTGGAAACCAAAAAACTGAATGTCTTTGAACGGTACTTGACGATCTGGGTGGCGTTGTGTATTGTCGGCGGGATCGTGCTGGGTAAGGTCGCCCCCGGCGTGGCCGAGGCGCTGGACGGCATGGCGATCACTGTGGATGGCGCGCCGGTGGTATCGATTCCGATTGCGATTGCCCTGTTTTTTATGATGTACCCGATCATGGTCAAGATCGACTTTGCCGAGGTCGTCAAGGCCGGCAAAAGCCCCAGGCCCGTCGCCCTGACGCTGTTTGTCAACTGGTGCATCAAGCCCTTTACGATGTTCGCTATCGCGTGGTTTTTTCTCGGCGTCGTCTTCAAAGGCTTTATCCCCGGCGCCGAGGTCGTCAAAGACGGCACAGAGGTTGAACTCTACCGCTCCTATATCTCCGGCGCAATCCTGCTGGGCATCGCCCCCTGTACGGCCATGGTGCTGATGTGGGGCTATCTGGCCCGCGGCAATCAAGGACATACGCTGGTGATGGTCGCCATCAATTCCCTGACGATGCTCGTCCTGTACGGCCTGCTGGGCGGCTGGCTGCTGGGCGTCAACGAGATGCCCGTGCCGTGGGAAACGCTGCTGCTGTCGGTCGGAATTTATGTCGCGCTGCCGCTGGTGGCCGGATACTTTTCGCGCAAGTGGATTATCGCGCACAAAGGACGGGACTGGTTTGAGGCCAAGTTCCTCCACGTCTTGACACCGGTCTCCATCATCGCCCTGCTGGGCACGTTGGTGCTGCTGTTCAGCTTCAAGGGCGAGACCATCCTGAACAACCCGCTGACGATACTCTGGATCGCCATCCCCCTGACGATCCAGACCATCTTGATTTTCGCCATCACCTACGCATTGGCTCGGCTGTTTAAATTCACCTACGAAGACGCCGCCCCGACGGCGATGATCGGCGCATCCAACCACTTCGAAGTCGCCATCGCCACGGCCACGATGCTGTTCGGCCTCTCATCGGGCGCAGCGCTGGCCACCGTCGTCGGCGTGCTGATCGAAGTGCCGCTGATGCTGATGCTGGTCAAGTTCTGCGTCCGCACAAAGGGCTGGTTTAATCGATGAGCGTCCAATAGGAACACAAAGCCTCGCCAATTTCGTCCGATTAAAGTTCGAAATATAAAGTATTGCGACAAATAGGGTTAAAGACAAAGCGTTTGCGGGGTTGACATTTGGAGCGGCGAGGAGTAAAGTGGCTTGTAGTGGCAATCCACCCTTTTTGTAGAAGAGGCAAACATGGACGCAGAACGTAAAATCGCGTATTTTTCGATGGAGATCGGCCTGGATGACGCCATGCCGACCTATAGCGGCGGCTTGGGGATTCTGGCCGGCGATACCATCCTGTCGGCGGCGGATTTTCGGGTGCCGATGGCGGCGGTCTCGCTGCTGCATCGCAAGGGGTATTTTTATCAGCGTCTGACCGAGGACGGCCGCCAGATCGAAGAGCCGGTGGCGTGGAGTCCGGACGATTTTACCGAGCCACTGCCGCAACGGGTGTCGGTGACAATCGAAGGGCGACCGGTGACGGTGCGGGCGTGGCGGTACGACGTACGGGGAGCGAGCGGGTTTGTCGTTCCGGTGTATCTGCTGGATACGGATCTGGAGGAAAACGCCGAGCCGGATCGCACACTGACGCATTATCTGTATGGACAGGATAAGCGGTATCGGCTCAGTCAGGAGATCGTGCTGGGCATCGGCGGGGTCAAGATGCTGCGGGCGCTAGGCTATAACAACATCGAGCGATTTCACATGAACGAAGGCCACGCCAGCCTGTTGACGCTGGAGCTTGTGGATGAGCAGGTGCGGGAGCGCAAAGACAAGGCCATCACGACTGACACTATTGCCGCGGTGCGCAAGCAGTGCGTGTTCACGACGCATACGCCGGTCGCAGCCGGCCACGACCAGTTTGAGATGGAACTGGTGCGGCAGGTGCTGGGCGAGCATGAGGCGTTTACGCTCAACGGCGTGTTCTGCTGCGATAAGACGCTGAATATGACGTATCTGGCGCTGAATCTGAGCCGGTACGTCAACGGCGTGGCCAAGAAGCACGGCGAGGTGTCGCAGCAGATGTTCGAAGGCTACAAGATCGACGCCATCACCAACGGCGTTCATCATCGCTGGGCCTGCGAGCCGATGCAGGAGCTGTTTGATCGGCATATTCCCGGCTGGCGCGAGGATAATTTCAGCCTGCGGTATGCGCTGAGCATTCCGTGTAAAGAGATCACCGCCGCGCACGGCGTCGCCAAGCGGGTGTTGATCAATGAAGTGAACCGACAGACCAATCTGGGGTTTGATAAAGACATCCTGACGCTGGGCTTTGCGCGGCGGTCGGCGACGTACAAACGGGGCGACTTGATCTTCACGAATCCGGATCGACTGCGCGGGCTGGCCAAAGAGGTCGGGCCGTTTCAAATTGTGTATGCGGGTAAAGCGCATCCCAAAGATAAAGAAGGCAAAGAATTGATCGCCCGGATTGTGGCCGCATCCCACCGGCTCAAGGACGCCGTAAAAATCGCCTATCTGACCAATTACGAGATGACCATCGCCCGCAAGCTGATCGCCGGCGTGGATGTGTGGCTCAATACCCCCCAGCCGCCGATGGAGGCGTCGGGCACCAGCGGGATGAAGGCCGCCCTCAACGGCGTCCCGTCGCTGAGCGTGCTGGACGGATGGTGGATCGAAGGCTGCATCGAGGACACGACCGGGTGGGCCATTGGCCACAACCATCGGCACGGACCCGACACGGTCGATCCGGCGCAGGACGCCGAAGCGCTCTATCAAAAGCTCGAGCACGTCATCGGCCAGTTTTACAACGATAACCCCAAATTCTGTTCGACGATGCTTCATTCCATTGCCCTGAACGGGTCGTTCTTTAATACCCAGCGGATGATGCAGCAGTATGTGCTGAAAGCGTATTATTGAGCGTGCCGTTTCACATGCGTGATTTTCGTATAAAGACACTGTCTAAAACAACAGCCGTGTTGAGCCTTTGCTTGGCGGCCGTACTTTGTGCGGCCGGATGTGTGACGGCCCCGGCGAGGCGTGCGACCGCGGTTCCATCCGCCGGATTGAATACCCCGGAAGGGCTGGCGGCATATCTGCTCGACGAGCCATCGGTTCTGGGGGCGGATGTGTGGGACAATCCCTACGGCCCGGGGCTGGTGATTTCGACGCGCAACTATCGCCTCTACACGACCCATCTGGAACCGCTGGTGCTGCGGCAGATTCCGTCTTTTCTGGAATCGGCGTTCCTCGCTTATCAAAGCCAACTGCCCCGGCCACTGCAAAATACCGAGCCGTTCATTGTGTATCTGTTCGGGACGCGCGAGCAATGGGAGGCCTACACGCGCGACACTGCCGGGGCGGATGCCCAGGTGTATCTGAAAATTGAGGCGGGGGCGTATGTCGCCAACACGGTCTGCGTCGCCTACGACATCGGCCGGCGGCAGACGCTGTCGATCCTCGGCCACGAAGGCTGGCATCAGTTCAACCAGCGGCTGTTTGTCTATCGTCTGCCGAGTTGGCTGGATGAGGGCGTTGCCACGCTCTTTGAAACCTGCCGCTTTGAACGCGGGCAGTTTGTGTTTGATCCGGCATCCAATCTGATACGGCTCGGCTCGCTCAAGCACACGCTGCAAACCGGACGGATGATTCCGCTGGACCAGCTCTTGCTGCTCAATCCCGGCCAGGTGCTGAACGGTTACAACGGCGACCCGGACGGGGCGACGGCCTATTACGCTCAAGTGTATGCCCTCGTGCGGTTTTTGCGTGAGGACAGACACGGCCTGCGGCTGCGACACCATCACGCGATGCTGCTGGGGGCCGCGCACGGAAACTGGCCGCTGGATGCGGCGCTGCTGAACGTGGCTGCCGACAGACGCGTCGCCTTGACCGTCGGCTGGAATATGCGCACCTCGCGGGAACTGTTCGACCACTATTTCGAAGAGGACTTGAGGAGTCTCAACGTCGAATATCTGGCCTTCTGTCAAAAAATCACCTATCCGGTGCGACTCATACCGCGATAAATTGTAACACGGCCATCTTGGCCGTGTTACGGAATTTATCAATGCATCACGATAATTCTTGCGATTTTTCTCTTGTTTCGTTATACTTTGGCCGATGAAAAGGAGGCTCGAAGCTTGATTGACGGCCTAAGAAATGGATACTGTGAATAGATATTTATGTATTAGAGGGCATCGCCTATGGATCGCGTCTCAATAAAACCGGCCGGCTGCATCGGCAAACAGTTCATCCCCGCCGAGTATCTCCGCCCCGACCACGACGAATACACCCTCCGTAATCAGCAAAATCCCCAGCCGCTTCCGTCGTGGCGGCATCTCCGTGTCGACGAGTTGGAGCAGTTGGTCAAGAACGGCAATAACGCAGACAACTGGGATGAGCTGCTGGTCACGGATGAGTTCGACCCCGGCCAAGTCAAGAACAGCAGCTTTTTCGGCCTGGTGCGGATCGGGCGGCTTCGCAGTGCCGTCCTCGAACACCACGACTTTCGGCTTCCGACGGGTATCTGGAACAGTATGATCGTCTCCTGCGACATCGGCAACGACGTGGCCATCCACAACGTCAGCTACCTGGCACATTATATCATCGGCGACCGGTGCATCTTGGCCAACATCGATGAGATGCACATGACTGACCACGCCAAATTCGGCAACGGCATCCTCAAAGACGGCGAGCCGGAGTCTGTGCGCGTCTGGCTGGACCTGATGAACGAGGCCGGCGGTCGCCGGGTGATGCCGTTTGACGGGATGATCGCCGCCGACGCGTACCTGTGGGCCAAGTACCGCGACGATACGGCAATGCTCGAAAAATTCAAACTCTATACCCAAAGTAAATTCGACGCGCGGCGCGGCTACTACGGCACGGTCGGCAATCACTGTGTCATCAAAAATTCGAACATTCTCAAAGACGTCAAGATCGGTTCCAATGCCTACATCAAGGGCGCCAACAAGCTCAAGAATCTGACGATCAACTCGTCGGCGCAGGAATCGACTCAGATCGGCGAGGGCGTCGAACTGGTCAACGGCATCATCGGCTACGGCTGCCACATTTTTTACGGCTGCAAGGCGGTGCGGTTTGTATTGGCCGATCATTCCAACCTGAAATACGGCGCGCGGCTGATCAACTCCTTCCTCGGCGACAACTCGACGATCTCCTGCTGCGAGACGCTGAACAATCTGATCTTCCCGGCCCACGAGCAGCATCACAACAACTCGTTTCTCATTGCCTCGGTCGTTTTGGGACAAAGCAATATGGCCGCCGGCGCAACCATCGGCTCCAATCACAACAGCCGCGCCAACGACAACGAGGTACAGGCCGGGCGGGGCTTTTGGCCGGGGCTGTGCACAAGCATCAAGCACTCCAGCCGTTTCGCGTCGTTTCTGCTGCTGGCCAAAGGCGACTACCCCGCGGAACTGGATATCCCGCTGCCGTTTTCGCTGCTGAACAACAACACCTCCAAAGACCAACTTGAGGTGATCCCGGCGTATTGGTGGCGGTCGAATATGTACGCCCTGGCGCGAAATACGTGGAAGTTCCAGAGCCGCGACAAACGCCTCAACAAAGTCCAGCACATTGAGATCGATTCGCTGGCGCCGGATACGGTTGAGGAGATTCTGCACGCCCGGCGGCTGCTGGAGTTGTGGACGGGCAAGGCGGACGTGCGTCGTGCGGGGCAATCCGTCGATGGCGTAGATGAATCGGCGCTGATTCAGCGCGGCCGCGACCTGCTCAACGGCCCCGAAGAGGCCATCGCCGAGCTTGAGGTGCTGGGCGAACGTATGGAAAAATCCTGCCGCAAGGCCGCGATCTGCAAGCCGCACAAAGGCTATCACGCGTATGGACAAATGCTGCTGTATTATGCCGTGCGCAATCTGCTGGCATATCTGGAAAACCATCCCGGTGCGGATTTTGCCGCGATGCAGAACGCCCTGGCGGGGCCGCGGCAGCGGGAGTGGGTCAATCTCGGCGGCCAGCTTGTCCCGACGCCCCAAGTCGATACACTGCGGGCTGACATCGGCGCCGGCGTCCTCGATTCGTGGGAGGCGATCCACCACCGCTATGACGAATTGTGGCAGGTCTATCCGCTGGAAAAACAAAAGCACGCCTTCGCCGTGCTGTGCGAGTTGTTCGGCGGCCAAACGCTGACCGGCGACCAATGGCGCGAGGCACTCAAACAGTCGGTCGAAGTACAGAACTATGTCTGCGAGCAGGTCTATCAGTCCCGCAAGAAGGATTTTGACAACCCCTTCCGTCAGGCGACCTACCGCAGCCTCGACGAAATGACCGCCGCCATCGGCACCGTCGAAGACAACGACTTTGTCCGCCAGGTCCGGCAGGACACCGAAACCTACAAACAGCAGGTCGAAACGTTATTAAATGAAAAATGTTAAATGTGTGGAGCCGGCTGCGCCGAGTTGTATAGAGACAACTTAAAATGAAAAGTCCAAAGGTTAAAACCGGAATGCAAACTTCAAACATACAGTTGCGGCTTTGCCCGGTTTGATACTTGAAATTATGTCTTTAACCTTTTGATTTTAACCTTTAACTTATTTTCGTAGGATGGGTTTTAGCCCATCGATATAGACCGAATGGATTTTAGATAGGACACACGTATGAACTTAACAGACGCCAAATACGCCAAGCACGCCTTGGTTCAGGAAATGATGGACACCGTCGGCGTGGTCAAGGGCTTTGACCGCAATCAAACCAAAGACGTAGCCGCACAGATCGCCTCGGTCGGGCGTCTGCTGATGACCGGCGAAGGCTCCAGCCGCATCTTTCCGGCCAAGAACGCCTGCCGCAAGGCCCTGACGTGGGGCCTGGATGTCAGTATGTGTACCGAAGGGTCGCGTCAGTCGTTTCAGTACGATTTAGCCAAATTCGCGGTATTTTGCGCCTCCAATTCCGGCCGCACCAAAGAGGTCGTCCTGCTGGCCCAGAAGCTGGCCGAGATGGGCAATGCCAATCGCTTCGGCCTGTCGGCCAACCCCGGTACGATGCTGGAAAAGGCCTGCTCCGAGACCTTTGTCCTGACGTGCGGCTGGGAGCAGGCGGTCGCCGCCACCAAGAGCGTCATCGAGCAGGCCTTGTTCTACGAAACCATCGTGCGGCACATCGCCGGCTCCATCGGCCAGTTGGATTGTGCGGCCCTGTCGCCCAAGATCGAGACAGCCCTGACGCTGCCGATTGACGCGGCGATTGTCGATGCCGCCACCAAGGCCCCGACGATTTACTTTGCCGGCTACAACGACGGCGTGGCCGAGGAATTGACGCTCAAGACCAACGAAATCACCCGCAAAAAATCCGACTACCTCGAAGGCACGTATGCCATCCACGGCATCGAAGAGGTGATGGACCCGCGCGATGTGGTCTTTGTCGTCGATCCGATTGAGGCTGAAGAGGAAAAATTCGAGGAGGTGCTGGTCAAGGGCGTGGGGCTGAAGGTCGTCGCCATCGCCGCCCGCAAGACCCGCTTTGAGACGATCCGTGTGCCCGACGCCGGGGCGATGAATCCGTATGTGTTCCTCAGTGCCGGGTGGAATCTCTTGGTTGAAATCGGCATGGCGCTGAACATCAACCTCGACAAACCCGAACGCGCCCGCAAAGTCGGCAACGAGTTGATTGTATAGCACAAGAACCGCCGAGGACGCCGATATTATTAGACAGGATAACAGGATTTACAAAAGTGATATACTACGAACTAAGAACTACGAACTACGAACTAAATCGGCTTCTTCGGTGATTTCATTCATCAAAGGTCCATAAAGCCGCCGAGATTGCCATAGATGCTCATAAAGCCCTTTACAACAAAGTACGCCATCGCGCCGCAGATGATAAAATACACCAGCCGCGGAACCCAGACCGCGACGGCCCCAAAGCCGCGTTCGGCGTTCTCGGCGTAGATGCGCCCCAGCCGCAGGGCCGACTCATCCAGATTGCCGGTCTCTTCACCCACTTCCCACACAGCAATGAAATCGGCCGGCAGACGACGCCGCGAAAAACCGGTGCTCATCTCATTGCCCTGTTTAACGGCCCGTGTCCCCCCGGCAAGGGCGCGGCGAATGACGGCGTTCTGCGCCGCGTCCGCCGCCACCGCCGCGGCCTGAACAATCGGCACCCCCGCTTTCAGGGTCATCCCGAAGACGTTGCAGTACCGGCTCAGTGCCAAGTCGCGCACCGCCGACGCCAGAACGGGAATGCCCATCACGATCATATCCAGGACCACCCGCAGCGGCCCCCGCCGCGGCGTCAGATATACAATGCCGCCAACCACGCAGGCCGGGATATAAAACGCCGCCAGAAATATCAGGACAGCTTGTACATACGCGGCAACATCCCATCCACCCAGCACAAGTTGAGGCACAGGGATGAGAACGGCGGCAAAATGGATCAGCAGAATCGGCAGGATCAGCCCGGACAGAATCGTGCGATGGATGCGATGGCGAAAGCTGTACCACTGGCCGAGCATCTCAAAGACCGCACCCAGCTCGCCGGCGTCTTCTCCCACGCGAATCAGCGACACATCCAGCGGCTCAAAATGCCGCTTGCGGCTTTCCACCGCCTCGGCCAGGCTGCTCGCTTGGGCGACCTCGGCGGCGATCTGTCCGAACAGCCGCCCGATCCGCCCGCGTTTGTGGGCGGTTTTCAGGGCGCGTCCGATCGGCACGCCCGCCTCCAGCAGCACGGCCAGATTATGGTATAAATTGATGCGCGGATCCGCCACGGGTCTCCTTTTGCAGAATAAGACAACACCTCCCCACTCCGCCGCCGGAGCGAATTACATCTCCAGCGCGCCCGCCGAGTAGACCAGGTCCTGCACCGTCACCATTACGCCCATACACGCGAACAGACTGCCGGTGACACCCTCGATCCGCCGGATGACCTCGTTGCAGAGCTGCCGTTCGATGACCGCGGCAATAACCTTGCACGTCGAGGCGTCTCCGTTTTGGGCAAAGCCGGCATAGAGAGGATTGTGCGCCAGATAACCGCGGGCGTTTTGGGCGTCAACGATTGACAGCGAAATACTTTCCATTCCCGATACGACATCCAGGATACGTTTGAAGGCTGATTCGTCCTGGATGAAGATATGCACAAGGCTGCGCAGCATCGGCTCAACCGTCTGGATGTCCTGGCCGGCGGCGTCCATGAACACCTCGGCCAGCTTTTTATTGCTGCGTGCCGCGATCATTTGCGCCACCGCATCGGCATCCTGCAGAAGCTGCGATAATGCCGACAACAAGCGAATATGGGTGTTGCTTTCTTCGCGCGGGGCGATGATAAAGACCAGCAGCCGCACTTTCTGCCCGTCTTCGGCCTCAAAATCCACCCCTTGCGGCACGGTCATCAGACCAAGGACGAAATCGTGAACCCCCCGCATGCGGCAGTGCGGAATCGCGATGCCGTGGCCGAAGGCCGTGGCGCCGAGCGTTTCCCGATCCTGAAGTGCTTCCAGAATGTCTTCTTCGGTGACATTTCGGCAGATCGGGCTTCGCTTGGCCAGCGCGGCAATCTCACAGAGCGCCAGCGCCTTGTCGTCGGCCGTAGAGCCAGCCCGCACGCATTCCAACCGTAGCAATTCCGATAATTTCATTCCCGCACTCCTTGCGACAATATTCGATGGACCTGTTAAACCTTACATTGTTATAGGGGGGGGGCGGTCAGAAAAGACTGTTAGGCTCGCCCGGCCCTCTCTGTGTTGTCGTTGTCTCAAATCCGCGTTCCATCGCCGCCAGCATCTCCTGTCGGAGCGGTTCAAGCAGACGGGCCATCTCATCCCCGTAGGCGCCGATAAGCTCATCAATCTCAACCAAATGCCGCTCAACGGCCTCGGCCTTCTGTTCAGGAGTCGGCAACTGTTCCCATTCCGTCAGTCGCTGCCGAACGCTCTCGAAGTACAACTCCACATTGACCGGAAGCACGGGGGTAAAGTACACGCCTTCGTCCAGCAGCCGAGCGGCTTCGGACAGCGTAAACAGGGAGCCGAAATCGGCCTGCCCCTGTTGTTTCAAGGTTTCGAGTTTCGCCTGCGTCTGAGAGGCCAGTTCGTATTGCGCCAACGCGTCCGCCATCTGCATTTGACGCTGCAGCGCCAACAGACGGCTGTTCAGCACGCCGACCGCGACCTCTCGACCGCGATCCGCAAGTCGCTGCGCCAAGCTCATCGCTTCTTCATACGCGCTGTCGGCCTGGTCAAAGAATGCCATCATCGCCCGAATCGGCTCGTCGTCCGGATCGGTGCCGAGCGGCAGCCGTTCGCGCAGCCCCCGGACAAGCGTTTCGTCGGCGGCCTCTATCGTGCCGGTCAGCCGAGCGGTCGTTTCGTTGAGGAACATAATCCGATCGGCGATCGTTATCGCCGCGTACATCGCGCTGTCGCCCTGCCGAACGGTCGCCGGCAGCCTTGCGTCACCGGCTCGGATCTTCTGGTACTGCTCGGCGGCGAGTTGGAATGTCTGGACGACACCCTCGGCGGCCTGACGATATGAGGCCAGTCCCTCTTTAATGGCGTCCGCCCGTGCATTGATTTGTTTTTGCCCCTCGGAAAGCAATTGGACAAGCTCGGCCTGCTGCTCATTGAGCAGGCGGCGAGCCAGCGAGGTTTCAATCGCATCGATGCTGTTCTGCGTCTCATTCAGATTACGCTCCAGCGCCTCAACTCGCGACTCGGCCAGTGCGATTTGGTCATCGAAAATGCTGATTGTGTTTTCCGCCGCCTGCACCGTAACATAGTCGGCCGTCCGCTCAAGCCGCAGGGCGTAAGCCTGCTGCTGCAAGTTGAGTTTCTCATCCCCCGACGCCAGGTCCGCCTGCTTGAGCAGTGCCTCGGAACGGGCCTGATAATCGTCGATCACGGCCTGAACAGCGGTTTGTTCCTGCCGGGCGACCTGCCGTTGACGCTGCAGTTCACCCAGCTCGTCTTTGGCCGCGGTCAGTCGCGCCTGCAGGCCGGGCTGTTCGGCCGTGCCCCGAATCAAGGTCGTCAGTTCACTGATTTCTGCGTCCTGAAGCGCACGTTTTTTTTCGACCCGGTCTTTGTCCAAAAGGTACCGTTGGGATTCGATAAGGAGCGAGGCGATTGCGTCGGCGGCTTTGTGGACGTCGAGGGTAGCAAGCGGCAATTCCGCCATATCCGACAGGCCCGCCGTAAATGTCAGATTTCCGCCGACCAGATGGGCCGAATCATACGCCAGCCCCTCGGGACGATGCGACGTAACCGCCGACTGGATCTGTTGCCGCGCCGCAACGGCATCGCTATGTTGAAGGGCCGACTGAATCTGCCGGTGGACCTCTTTGGCGGCTCTGTCCTGCGGATTATCCCGGCACCCGGCCACCGCCAGCACCACGCCCGCCAGACATACGCATAACGTTCTAATCGTGTGAGACTTCAAGTCGTTCTGTCGCACCGCTCTACTCCCAATTTTACAGGATAAAACAGGATGAATTCAGACTAAACCGGTATCGTACAGCCCCGCGTCTATCACTGTCAAGTACTTTCTCAGGGCGGTGGGCTTCGGTAGGTGATGACTCTAAAAATTATTATCTATAGGTCTTTAAATCCTCTTTCTCTGTGCAGTACATTCCGTCGCCGCAATTCCCGCAAGGCCGATTACATTTGGGTATATTGGATGTTTATGCTACCCACCCCTCGGCCGACGCCTGATTCTTCTCGACCTAACGCACCGAATCCGATATAGTATAGCAGTAGTTATAAACATTGAGCAGATTAAAAGGTTATTTATGGGTACTCTTAGTCGTGTTTTTGTGCCGGTATTGATCATTAGTGTGCCGGTTGCGGCGATGATGGCGTATCTGACCTATTATTTGTATGAGAAAAATAGGATTCCGCCCGCTCCGGACGTGACAGAAACACACGTTCCGACGGTCGCGTTCGGCTCGGCGACCTGGCCGATCTTTCGGGGCGACGCCGGGCTGACCGGCATGGCCGAAGGCGGTCTGCCCGATTCGCTCCGGCCGGTGTGGCGATTCGAAACACGAGCCGAAATCAAATCCACCCCCGTCGTCGTGGACGGGACGGTCTTTTTCACCTCGATGGATCGACTTTTGTACGCCGTCGATCTGAAAAGCGGCAAGGAACGCTGGTTGTACAGGGCAAACGACGAGATCGAAGCGTCCCCGCTGTACGCCGACGACAGGGTGTTCTTCGCCTCCGTGATCGGCACTTTCTTTGCCGTGGACGCCCAGGACGGCCTGAAGGTCTGGACGTTTGAGGCCGGTGACCGCATCCTCGGCTCGGCCAACACCTACATCGCCCCCCCCCACCGGCCAGCGCCGACAACACCCTCCTCATCGGCTGCCAGGACGGCGCTCTCTATGCCTTCACACCATAGCGTGGAACAGCAATACTCCGTTTCAAGGATGGCGGGTTTAGTACGTTAAATCGCCTTTAATGTTAACTGTTTATAGGAGACCTGAAATGTCAAAACCCATCACAGCATTGGCCCTGTTATTGCTGACAGTTGTTCTTGGTGCCTCCGCCGCGACAGTCGAAGGCGTACTGTACGGCATACCCGACCCGACCATCATCCAGGACGATGACGGACGCTTCTATACCTTTTCCACCGGTGCGGGCCTGCCGATCAATCGCTCCGACGATCTGGTCAACTGGAAACGCATCGACCGCGTCTTCGATAAATCCGTCCCCGACTGGGCCAAAGAAGCCATCTCCCGACCCGAAGGGATCTGGGCGCCCGATATCGTCAAGCTCAACGATAAATATTACGTTTACTACAGCGTTTCCTCTTTCGGCAGTCAGCGCTCTGTGACCGGTGTGGCCGTCAACAACTCGCTTGACCCCGCTTCTCCGGATTACAAATGGACCGACTTGGGACTGGTCGTTGAATCGTTTCCCAACCGCGACGATTTTAACGCCATCGACATGGCCGTCTTTCAGGACAAAGACGGCCGCGCCCACGCCGTATGGGGTTCGCACTGGGGCGGCATCAAATATGCACGGGTTAACCCCGATACCGGCAAGTTCATCGAAACACTCGACCGCTATCCCACCGTCGCCGCCCGCCATACCGGCCCACGCGCCATTGAGGCGCCCTTCATCATCCGCCGCGGCGACGACTATTACCTGTTCGTCTCGTTCGATAGTTGCTGCAATGGCGCCGAAAGCACGTACAAGATCATGGTCGGCCGCTCCCAACGCCCCGAAGGCCCGTATCTGGACTTCAACGGCACCCCTATGACAGATGGCGGCGGCACGCTCGTCTTGGCCAACAACGACAACTGGCGGGGCACCGGACACAACTCCGTCATCCTAAGCACCAAAGGCGAATTCATCGTCCACCACACCTACGATACCTGCAATCTCGACAAACATCGCATCCTCCAGATCCGCCCGATGTACTGGACCGAAGACGGATGGCCTCTCGCTGGTCAGCCCATCAACGAAAAGAACCCGCCCCGCTCCGCGCCCGGCCGCTTCACCGCCGAACAACTGATCGGAAGCTGGCGCATCTCCAGCGACTACGGCCAGGAACGCATTGTCGATCTCATCGGCGGCGGACGCATCGCCAACCAGCGACGCGCCTCATGGAGCGTCACTGAAAACCGCATCACGCTGAATTGGCCCGACGATGACAATACGCCCTGGATCGACCGCTGCATCGTCGAACCGTCGGGCACATCGTTCATCGGACGCAACCAGAACGGCGCCGTCATTCGCGGCGTCAGGATCTGTCCCTAAGGAGCCGCAGAATCATAGCGTGACGGTTGGGTTCTATGCTTTTTCCTGCCGGCAGGCAATCCCGGATGGAAAAATCCAGGATGCCGCCGACAGCCGCTTCGGATAGACGGGGCGTCATAACAGTCTCTCCGGCTTATGAATGGACAGACAGGCCGAAGAGACAATAGAAATAATCTGCTGGAGAGGCCAAAAACCCTGACCGCTCGATAAACTTTTTAAAAAAAGGTCGTGCGGACGGTCGCCGTGTGCGCTTATCCGGAAAAATGTACGGCAGTGCCATTCATGCCTGACCCCTTTAATTTTCTTGGAAATCCCCTAAGATTATATTACTGCCTAATTATTGCCCGTTAGAACACCCTCATACATGATAAGGCAACCTTTAGAGCGATGCGTCTCTATTACACATTGGATTAAAAGCAGTAATGTGGCTAAATCCCCGATAAGCCCTATTAAATGCAGACAGGTCTGATATTTTGATAGCTGAGCCTCTTGCAAAACCTCAAGAAATGGTGTCTTGGTAGTGAGCGTAGGCAGGGAGAATCCATGCAGATGGGCGTTTCGGATCGGATTTGTGCAGGATTTTGATCGACAGCTCGCGGTGGGTGGC
>JAAYCR010000041.1 GCA_012729675.1 Phycisphaerae bacterium
ATTGCAACGTATCCCTTTTAAAAATCTGGCTTCGGTTGGGGGGTGTTTGAAAAGCATAAATCAGCATCGCCGAAGGCGATTCCCATTATTTTTACCCACAAATTATTCCGAAGAGCCTATTTTTTTATATGTGCTATAGAGTAAGCATTTTGGCTGGTATTTTTTCATTTGGAATTTTATTTTTAGCCACTTCGGTGATCTTGGGCATAATGAGAGTAAACAAATCATCTCAAAATACAGAACTTTATGATTCAGTACTTGGAAAAACCACTGAGATGGAAGCCAAATTCGAGTGGCAAGAAAAGTTCAAGCAGTCGATTATTGAAAAACTAACCAAACGTAGTGATCTTGCAGATATTCTTTCGGAATACAATCTTAACACCGATTTTTTTCAAAAATTAACGGATAATTTTTATATTGGAAACGATCAAAAGGCGTTGAAAAACTTTTCTAATGTAAATATTGACCAGCTACGAGCGATACTCGAAATGTATACTCGCCCTGACTGGAGTGAATTAGATAAGATCCTTGGTATATTGCGTTATCTCAGAGGAAATTAAAGGGGGTCGATGGGTGACCTCTGCAAGTTTGACAATAATCAATCGTCAATAATCCACAGTCAATTGACGATGTTCGGAGTATACGCTTTAGCGTGACACAAAAGCGCGGCAGCGCGAGCTGCCCGATGATGCGTTGGCTTGTGGGTAACGCAATCCGGCCGCTTGCGCGGCTCGGTTTTTGTGGGGGGCTTCCCGGCCTTTCGGCCAAGACTGTTTTTCGGAAAGGAACATAACACATGGATGAACAGATGCAGGTTGAGCGTGAGGCGTTTATGCAGGTGATAGAGAGGGGGTCTTTGCGGATGATTCAGATTATGAACCTGATGATGCTTTCGGGGGTGGTGGTTTTTGGCGCGGTGCTTGTGATTCTGCACTTTCAGCAGAATGCACCCCCGCACGCCGAAGCCGGCAGCGGTATGTTTTTTATGGGGCTGCTAACGGCCGTTCACGTTGTGCTGGCGGCCGTGTGCTTCGGGGCGGGGTCGTGGCTGTTTAACAGACTGATGAGTCCGCGTGGGCTGGTATGGCAGCAGAAACACAGTCTTTCGCAGGGTTCCCACGAGCAGGTATGTGCCTAGGCACTTATGACAGCGACGGTGATTCGCCTGGCTTGTTTTGAGGGGGCGGCGATCTTTGGCCTGGTGCTGTGCCTGGTGGGTATACAGTCGGGCGAACTGGCCCGGATGCCGGTTTACTGGGTCAATCTGTTTTCACCGGTTGTGTTTGTGCTGCTGGTGCTGGCGACGTTTCCGACACGATGGCGCGTTGAGACGCTGTTTGTCAGACGTTTTGAGGATCAGATTTGGATGTAAATCGAAAAACAAGTAAATTCAGTCTATAATTATATGATTGTGTATTGTAGATTTTATATTGGGGGATATGTTTTGGTTTTCGGGTTGGGGGTTGTGATTGTGGACATGTTAAATATGAGATGTCAAATGTAAAATGTTGGCTTTCTGCACTTCGCTTTCTTTCTAATCGCTTGACTTATCGGCCATTCCGCGTGTATATTGCATCGTTTGGTGTAGAATGTCGCCCGCTGCGCGGGCTTGATGGGGCGGGGGGTGGTTTTGGGGTCCACGCCCTGACGGGCGAGGCTACAGTATGACGCCTCCTGCGGAGGCTAAATTGAAAAAAAATGTCGTTTTTTTCACGGGCAGGATGCCCGTGCCACGGTTAAGATTGGATAATGACTTATGGCTAAATTAGAGCTTCCTGACGGGAGTGTGATCGAGGGCGCAGACGGGGCCAGTGTGCTGGATTTTATCCGGCAGATCGGGCCGGGACTGGCGAAGGCGGCGGTGTGCGCGGAGGTTGACGGGCGGGTAGTGGATTTGTCGTGTCCGGTGACGAATCACGGCAAGCTGGTGGTGATTACGGGCAAGGACGCCAAGGGGCTGGAGATCTTGCGGCATAGCTGTGCGCATATTATGGCCGAGGCGATTTGTGCGCTCTGGCCGCAGGCGAAGCTGGTCTATGGGCCGACGGTGACGGACGGGTTTTATTATGATATTGACCTGGATGAGGCGATCCGGCCGGAAGATTTTGAGCGGATTGAGCAGAAGATGCGCGAGATTATCGCCGCCGATGAGCCGTTTGTGCGGATTGAGATGGGGCGGGATGAGGCCGCGGCCAAGATGGCGAACGACCCGTACAAGCTGGACAATATACAGAATGCCAAGGGGGATGTGATCAGTTTTTACCGGCATGGGGCCGGCGGGTTTGAGGATTTGTGCCGCGGGCCGCATATTCCGCGGACGGGGAGTATTGACGCGAAGGCGATTAAGGTGATGAGTGTGGCGGGGGCGTATTGGCACGGGGATGCATCGCAGAAGATGCTCCAGCGGGTGTATGGGACGTGCTGGCGGAACAAGAAGGAACTGGATGAGTACTTGACGCGGCTGGAAGAGGCCAAGAAGCGCGACCATCGCGTCATCGGCAAGCAGATGGAGTTGTTCAGCTTTCACGAGGAAGGGCCGGGGTTTGCGTTTTTGCATCCGAACGGGATGATTGTCTGGAACGCGATTATTGAGTATTGGCGCAAGGTGCATGACAAGTACGGGTACGCGGAGATTAAGACGCCGATTATTCTCAACGAGTCGCTGTGGCATCGCAGCGGGCACTGGGACAACTATAAAGAGAATATGTATTTTACGACGGTCGATGAGGTGACGTACGCCGTCAAGCCGATGAACTGCCCCGGCGGGCTGCTGGTGTATAATGCGTCGAAGCATTCGTATCGGGAGTTTCCGCTGCGGGTGGCCGAGTTGGGGCTGGTGCATCGCTACGAGGCCAGCGGGCAGATGCACGGGCTGGTGCGTGTGCGGCAGTTTACGCAGGATGATGCCCACATCTTCTGTATGCCCGAACAGGCGGAGGCGGAAGTGATCGGGGTGATTAACCTGATCGAGGAGATGTACGGGGCGTTTGGGTTTAAGGATTACCGGATTGAGCTTTCGACCAAGCCCGAAAAGCATATCGGGTCGGATGAGATTTGGGAGATGGCGACCGATGCGCTGCGGGGGGCGCTGGAGCATAAGGGGCTGCCGTTCCAGATCAATGAGGGGGATGGGGCGTTTTACGGGCCGAAGATCGATTTTCATATCAAGGACTGTCTGGGACGGTCGTGGCAATTGGGGACGATTCAGCTTGACTTTTCGATGCCGATGCGGTTTGAATTAACCTATACCGCGCCGGACAACACGGAAAAGACGCCGGTGATGATTCACCGGGCGATTTTGGGGTCGCTGGAGCGGTTTTTGGGGATATTGATTGAGCATTATGCCGGCAATTTCCCGCTGTGGCTGGCGCCGGAGCAGGCGCGGATTTTGACCATCAGCGAAAAGAGCAACGACTATGCGGCGGCTCTGCTGGCACGGCTTAAGGCGGCCGGGCTGCGGGCGACGGCGGATCTGGGTGACGACAAAATCGGGGCCAAGATCGCGCGGGGACATGCGGAGCGCGTGCCGTATATGCTGGTGGTCGGGCCGAAAGAGGCCGAGGGTGGGCTGGTGAACGTGCGGTTTCGCGGGTCGCAGACGACGCAGACGGTCGGTGTTGATGCTTTTGTGGCGGCGGCGGCGGCGAAAATCGCCGATAAGACGGAAGTGTTGACATTTGAATAAAGGCACGGCCACGAGGTCGTGATTCGGATAATAACGTTATTTTAGAAAGGTAAAGGCTATCAGTAAGGACAATTTGAGGATTAATGAGCGTATTCGCATCAGCCCGGTTCGGCTGATCGACGAAAACAATCAGCAGTTGGGCGTGGTGCCGACGGCCGAGGCGCTGGAGCGGGCGCGCGAGGCGGAGTTGGATTTGGTTGAGGTGTCGCCGACCTCCACGCCGCCGGTGTGCCGGATTATGGACTACGGCAAGCATCTTTACGAGCAGAAGCGTAAGATCAAGCTGAATTTGAAGAAGCAGCATACGGTGACGCTCAAGGAGATTCGACTGCGGCCCAAAATCGACGATCACGACCGAGATATCAAGGTTCAGCAGGCGATTGGGTTTCTGGAAAAGGGGCATAAGGTCCAGATTACAATGATGTTCCGTGGGCGTGAAATGATGCATCAGAATCTGGGCAAGCAGATTATGGATGAGATCGTCGAGCAGTTGCAGGACAAGGCCAAGCCGGAGCGGCCGCCCATTTTGCTGGGAAAACGAATGAATATCGTGATGGTGCCTCTGAAAGTGCAATAATTGGGCTCAATAGGGACGCAAAAGCCGTAAAACGACAAAAATCCCGAAATTCGGCCTTGACAGGTCGGATGTTGGCGGATATACTTGCTTGTCTTGTTATCAAGACAAACCTTGCGAATTAGAACTTAATTTCTTTGACAGGAAGAACTTATATGCCGAAACAGAAAACGCATAAAGGACTGTCCAAGCGGGTCAAGGTGACCGGTACGGGCAAAGTCAAGCGTAAGCAGTGCAATGCGGGGCACCTGATGAGCGGCAAGAACGCCAATCGTCGTCGTCGCCTTCGCGGCAGCACGCTTGTGGTCGGGGCCAAGGCGCAGTCGATTCGGACCGCTCTGGGCCTGTAATGATTTAAGTAGCACGACTGGTCCGCTTCTCGGCTCCATCAGCTGCCGCAGCGCAAACGACAGTCACACAAGAAAGGAAATGCTGGTATGCCAAGAGTCAGAAAAGGCGCGGCAACGCGCAAGGCGCGCAAGCGCATCATGAAAGACGTCCGCGGGTATCGCGGCGCAACGAGCCGTAACTATCGGCTGGCCAAAGAGGCGCGGGTCAATGCGCTGGTCAATGCCCACATCGGCCGCAGACAGAAAAAGCGTCAGTATCGCGGGTTGTGGATCATTCGGCTCAGCGCCGCCTGCACGCAGCGGGAGATTCGCTACAGTGCGTTCATCAACGGGCTGAAGAAAGCCGGCATCACGATCAACCGCAAGATGCTCAGCGAGATTGCGATCTTTGACGCCGCCGGGTTTGACGCACTGGTCGAAAAAGCCAAGGCCGCCCTGTAATCGAATCTATCGCCCAAGCAACGGGATCTGCCGTGAGACTTGAAGAATTCACCGCCATCGGCAATCAGGCCAAGACCGAACTGGACGCGGTTCAGGATGTCGCGTCGCTGGAGGCGTGGCGCGTCAAGTTCCTCGGGCGAAAGGGGCTGGTGACCGCCATGCTCAGCCAGATCGGCAAACTTTCCGCCGAGGATCGCAAACAGGGCGGGCAGCTTGCCAATCAGATCAAGAACGAGGTTACGTCGGCGTTCGAGACGCTCAAAGAGACGTTTGCGGCCGGGCAGAAGAAGGCCGGGCCGCTGCTGGATGTGACGGTGCCGGGGATTCCGGTGGCTCAGGGCAAGCGGCACATCATTTCGCAGACGATCGCCGAGTTGTTGGAGATTTTCGGGCGGATGGGATTTGCAGTGGCGTATGGGCCGGAGGTTGAGGACGAGTGGCACAACTTTATCGCTCTGAACATCGGGGCCGAACACCCGGCACGCGATCCGCTGGATAATTTCTACCTCAACGATTCGATGCTGCTGCGCAGTCAGACCTCGACGATTCAGATTCGCGTGATGGAACACCAGAAGCCGCCGATTCGGGTGGTTGCGCCGGGGCGGGTGTATCGGCCGGACACGGTGGACGCGACGCATATGTTTATGTTTCATCAGCTTGAGGCGCTGGTGGTCGATGAGGGCGTCAGTATGGTGGACCTCAAGAGCAGCGTCAATCAGTTCATTCATACGTTCTTCGGCGCGGACACCAAGTGGCGTTTTCGGCCGAGCTTTTTCCCGTTTACCGAGCCGAGCTGCGAGGTGGATATTCTGTGGGTGGATAAATCAGGCCGGGAAAACTGGATGGAGATCGGCGGCTGCGGGATGGTCGATCCGAATGTTTTTGACGGCGTGGGCATCGACAGCGAAAAATACACCGGCTGGGCGTTCGGCTTCGGCATCGAGCGGCTGGCGATGAAGAAATACGGGATTACCGATATCCGCCTGCTGTTTGAAAACGACCTGCGGTTTTTGAATCAGTTTTAGACACAGATTAACACCGATTAACTCAATTATTGAAGCGGGAAAAATGACTTTCTATAAAAGCATAACCTGCTTGCATTTCAACTCAGATTAGGGAAGCCATGGTAGATCGTCCCCCCTTATGGCATATTCTTCTTTGGTGATGTAGTCGGGTCCGATCCAGTCTATCATCAGTGGTGGGAGCTTGACAAGGTCGATTTTCATTTCGGGCCACTG
>JAAYCR010000042.1 GCA_012729675.1 Phycisphaerae bacterium
CCCTTAAACAAGCGTACTCCGTTTGTTCTTTTGCCGGTTACGGTGGCGATTTTTTTCGGCGCACTGGGTTGTGTTCGCCTGGCGTTGGCGTGGGCCGTTAATGGCGAATTGTCGTTCTGTCATAGTGTCACCTGCTTCCGCTCTTTCAAAAGTTGATACGAATCGGGACATCCGTACCCCGACATCTTCGACGCTGTTTTCAACATCGCAATGGGCGCCGGAAGCTGTCAATTGCGCGAAAGAGAATGCCGACGTGCGCATTCCACCCCAGCAGACGATAGATCAATCGCCGTCCGGTCTTGACAATCTGGCATGGCAGCAGAATAAAGACGTTGCGGAACTTCTTGAACTCCATACGCAGGACCTGTTGCTTTTGACGTTTGTGTTCATCTCTCCACCGTCCGGATACCGGCAACGATAACGCATACCATGCCTTGAGATTCCACGCCAAGGTCGCCATGACCATATACGCCCAATTACTGACCAGCGTGTCCATCGGCATCCGCATGGCACTGACTCCGTTTTTCAGTTGGGCAATCAGATTCTCCTGATTGCACCGATCATTGGCGTGTCGCACAATCTCTTCACGCAGCGTCTTGCGGTCATTGGTGATGTAGAAAAAGTAGCGAATGTCATCAAACAACACCGCTTCGCCTTTTTCGACAGACAGATTCTTACGTACCACCACCATGCGATACGCCTGCTTGCATTTGACGGGACGGTAGTCAAACTCGGCAACCTGTTCGGACTGGAGTCGAATGTTTTTGTAGCCGCGTTCTTGGACAATCTGTTCCTTGACATTGGCCGGCTTGCGGCGGGGTGCGGTTGCCACGGTATAACGCGGTTTCCGCAGAAGCGGCTTCCATGCCGTTTCCGGCAGGGTTTCGGCGATAGTGATCAGATTCGGCATCGCCGCAATTCCGAAGACAAAGGTAATGCCTTCGCTGTCCCATTTATCCAGATAGACGGTCTGGCTGAAATCCGTATCGCCCCGGAATCGAATTTTCTGAAAGCCGCCCTGACGACACAGGGTTGCGGCCTGATCCAGATATCTGGACGCGTCCTTGCTGCTGGTGCTGTTGCCGCTGCGGTTGATCAGAAACAGCGGTTCGCCGGTGTTGGCTAGGGAAATGAGCAGCGGATGATATCCCCAAAGCCCCTTGTAGGACAAATCCATCCCTTCCTTGCATTCGCCCGTCGTCTCGGCAATCGTCCCGTCGGCGTCAATCAGGGCTTCCTTGAAAAAGTCGGGCTTCTGCTGTCCCCAGACCTTCAGGCGGACGGCGTTGATGATGTCCTGCAGAATCTCGACGTGCAGGGAAGTGAAGCGGCGGCAAAAATCGCCCACGGTGGTCGGATCGGGAATACGCTCTGCACCGACGGCATCCAGATAGACCGCATCGTTCCGCAGTCGTTCAATATCCTCCAGGCAGTCGCCGTTGCATAGGATATTCAGGGCGATATTCAACACATGATCCGATTCGGTGTACGGATTGTAGAGCTTGAAAATGTTCAGCCGTGCATTGATCGCTTCATCCAGCTTCAACTGTTTAATCAGCAGATGCACCGCGCCAATCCCGCCATACACCATCCCGGCATCGCGCTCGGCCACGTCGTACTCAATCGCCCCTGGATTGAGCATCGGACCGGGCTGTGCGGGCTGCGATATTTTGGCCAGCCGTTTCTGAAGTTTTCGCTTGCGTCGCTGCACGATTTTGGCTATCCTTGGCTTCACTCGAAATGACTCCTTTCAAGAGTTTTTGTTGTTTGCAACATTATTGGACGAATGCAATATAACAAACTCTAAGGGCCATTTCGAGTACTTCTATGAATTTTTAACTCATTTTTCTACTCAGGGTACGCTTGTTTAAGGA
>JAAYCR010000043.1 GCA_012729675.1 Phycisphaerae bacterium
TCCATTGTATTGCAACGTATCCCTTTTAAAAATCTGGCTTCGGTTGGGGGGTGTTTGAAAAGCATAAATCAGCATCGCCGAAGGCGATTCCCATTATTTTTACCCACAAATTATTCCGAAGAGCCGATTTATTTTTGATCTTTGATTTGTCATTTTCATTTTTGACCTTTTATTTTTGATTTTTCGTCGTTCATTATCGGGCGATCTTTACAGTTAAAAATTATTCCGTTTTTTTCATTTTTTTGCCCCGTTTGTTTGCCCCCCCCTGTTTTGTTTCTTACATTTTCAGTGGTAAGACAAAGCGGCACACAGCAACACGCCGCGAGCGATCTTTAACAATTGAATATCGGCCTGAAACCAGAAGTCAGAAGACAGAAGACTGATGGGCTAAAGCCCATCCTACGAACTAAGAACTACGAACTACGAACTAAAAAACAGGTCTGCCGCGGCAGCCAATATGATGGCCGTCCTACCGATCACCCAGCGACGCACGGCGTCGGGGCGAAGAACAAACCGTTCTCTTCGGCCGCAACTCGATTTTCCGCAGGCAGATAACAGAAACCACAGATTTCACAGATAACACAGATTAATAAAAGCAAAAAATTAAATCGGTGAAATCTGCGTAATCTGTGGTTTCAAGTAAAACTCAACACGAAACAGGTTATGTACAAACGATACCGAAAACAGACACACAAGAAAAAGAAAGGGTAGTACAATGAGAAAGCACAAAGGGTTTACACTGGTAGAAATTCTGATCGTGGTGGTCATCCTGGGCATCCTGGCGGCCATCGTCATCCCTCAGTTCAGCGAGGCCAGCACCGAAGCCAAGCTCAACAGCTCGATGAGCAGCTTGCAGACGCTGCGGTCGCAGATTTCGCTGTACAAAATCCAGCACAATGACAATCCTCCTTGTCATGGAACATTTGACGAGGCAACATTTATAAGTCAGCTCGAACAATATTCAGACGCTGCTGGAAACACACAAGCAACAAAAGATGCTACCCATATTTATGGACCTTATGTCCAGTCGGTTCCCAGAAATCCCTGGAACAATTCGTCTACCATTTCGGACACAGATGCAGAAGATGTCGGCTGGGTTTATGATGCTAAAACAGGCAATATCCATCTGGCCGTCAGCGACGTAACCAATACGACTGCAAAGGAAACTCTTGTTGAAAACGGTGCGGCACTTGGTACTACTGATGGATAATTAAAAGCTGAAATGTCAAAATAAGCCGGCCGGTCCGCACTCACGCGGCCGGTCGGCTTTTTTCTTTGACGATTGGCCTTTCAGGCCGGAATGTAAAAGCACGAAGCATTAAGCACTAAATCATAAACAAGATCAAAATGAAAAAAAAGGAAATTCAAAACGTTTTGAATTTCTGATTTTTATATTTTGAATTTGTTTAGGATTTAGAATTTAAAATTTAGAATTTTCCATAAGACAAGGAAAAGAACCATGAGGACCAACCATCGATTTTCGGTGCCTGAAGTCGTGATCGTGGCGGCGGTGCTGGGGGTGGTGTCGGTGATGACACTTCCCAAGTTCAGCCAGGCCGGGACGGATGAGCGGCTCAATACGCTGTGCGAAACGCTGCAAAGCGTCCGCTCGCAGATCACGCTGTACAACCTCCACCACGACGGGCGATGGCCCGCGCAGGTGAATTTTGTCGAGCAGATGACCGGCACAACCAACATTAACGGGACGGCCGATCCCCTCGACGGCGCGGTGCTCTTCGGGCCTTATCTGGACTGCGTCCCCGTCAATCCCTTCACCGGCGGCAACTCGATCACCGGCGGTGACTGGCGGTATGACGAACGAACAGGCCGATTCGCCGCCGACGACGACGGCGTCACCTGCGGCATTCGGCACATAGATTTGTGATGCGGCAGTCTAACCATGAAGCACAGGAAGAACATGAAGAAAAAAAATAATCATTAAACCCTTCATGTCCTTCCGTTCTTCATGGTTAAATTGATGTTAGCGATATAACAGGCGAGACGATGAGACGAGAACGGAGACAATCCGGATTTTCGCTGCTGGAGGCGATGATGGCCTCGGTACTGCTGGCCGCCGCGACGGCCGGGGTGCTCTTGCCCATCGTCGCCGCCGCTAATGCGCAGACCGACGCCCAGCGCCGCGTCATCGCCACACGCTTTGCCGCCGACGTTATCGAGCAAATGGAGGCAATGGAGGCCGGGGCCCTATCCAGCCCTGACCATTATACCCAGTCGGCGGCGAATCTGGCTTATACAGACCCCGTCTATCAGGGTTTAAGCGTTACGATTACAACCGAAGATGTCGATGTCGAGGGAATCTCGCTGATCTTATTGACCGTTGAGGCCTTTGACAACAACCGCCCTATGACGACACTCAAAACGCTGCTGGGCGCGAAATGATCGGATATGTAATGATATTAAACCATGAAGTACAGGAAGAGCATGAAGATAATAATTGATATAAAATCTTCATGTGCTTCATGACCTTCATGGTAAATTTTACTGTTAATAGAGTTGGTGAAATTTGTGGTTTCTAAACGTAAACAACAGGGTATCGCACTGGCTGACCTGCTGATCGGGCTGATGATCGGGTCGATTGTGCTGGCGGCGGCGGCGACGATGGCGGATGCGATGAGCCACGGCAAACGCGCTACCGAGCAGATGGCCCGCTCGTCCAACTATCTGGCACAGGTGCATATCCGACTGGGCGACCTTGTGATGCGGGCCGAAAGCGTTGCCCCCCGCGACGGCGGCGGCGTGCTGCTGACCTATGCCGATGGACGGATGGCCGAGCTGTATTCGGATAACGAAAACCGTATTGTAATCGCCGAAAACGGTGAAATCGCCTCCTTTTTGTCCGACCCTGCCCAGACGGCCGTCAGTATTACAGCGATTGACCTTCATCGCGCGGCCATAACGTTCGATATAGAAGGCACCGCTTATACGATGACGGCCACCCGGCGAGGCGGCATCAAAGAAAATTAAAGATCAAAGATCAAAAATTAAAGATGTGGATTCGGCCTTTGGCCGAGACTGAAAATAATGTTAAATGTTAAATGTCAAATGTTAAATGTTCGAGATACACGCTTTGGTGTATTGTGCGTTAACAGGCTAAAGCCTGAACTACGAACTAAGAACTACGCACTAAGAACTCATCGACGACGGGGGATGGCGCTGCTGACGGTGCTGTTTATTGTCGCGGCGGTGATGACGGTGTCGCTGGGGATATTGTACCGGGCGGACCTGGCCGCGGCCGGCGGGCACAACTACGCCCTGCGGACACAGGCCGACTATATCGCCTGGGCCGGGCTGGAACACGCCCGCGCATTGATTGTGGTCGATCCGGACAACCCCGATACCGATGCGACGTTTGCACTGGAGGACGAAGCTCAATTCTTTTACATCCTGCCGTCGATAGCCGACCCCAACAAAACCGACCCGTCCCTATGGCAATACGAAGTCGCCTGCGAAGTCTATTACATCAAAAGCTCCATCACACAGCCTTACAGTAAGCTGACCGCCTCCGTCCTGTACGATCCCAACGAGCTGAACACTCCCCGCACCCGCTTGACGCATATTCGTCGTACACAATAGCGTCCCATAATCTTCGACCCGCAAACATCTATACCCCTGTTTTCTACTTCCCTTTGATTACGTATTGAAGCGTCCCTGCCCTGATTTATTTTGTATGTTTTAAGTGCATGGCCCATCTTGTGGGCAAAACCGCATTGGCAACACTGATAATCGCTGTCTGCACAACACAGGGTGACGACACAATCGAACGGCCAATGCCGTTAATTATGCAGCAAGGCGGATTCGGGCAGCGTTGAGCCTTGCCCGCGAGATGAATTCGAAAGACGCCGATTAAGCAGCCCCGGCCAAATGACGAAATGATGGCCGGACTGTTATGAACTGAAAGGCGATGGTATGGTTGAACCGAAACAGAGAACACTGAACGGACATACGGCGGCGTTTACGCTGATTGAGATCATCGTCGTTGTAGTGATTCTGGCCGTTGCGGCCCTCATCGCGGTGCCGATGATGTCCAGCGCCGCCGATATCCAGGTGCGCAGCGCCGCCAATCGACTGGCGGCCGATCTGGAATACGCCAAGAACATGGCTATCACACACCAAAAGCCCTATACGGTCATTTTTGACAACAGCGCGACGAATTCAAACGGTTATGAAATCCAGAACAGTGACGGCATCATCACACACCCCGTCAGCCAACAGGAGTATGACATCCGATTTTCCGCCGAGCGCAGTATCTCACGGGTGCGCATCTCCACGACCGGCGTTGCGATTGACCCCGATGATAATACAAATGCTGTTACCTTCGATTATCTGGGAACGCCGCACAGCGGCCTGACGACGGGGACGCCCCTCAACAGCGGGCAGATTACGCTGCGGGATTCGGCGGCGAGTTTTTCGCTGATGGTCAACATTGAACCCATGACGGGATATGTAACGATTGAATAGCCTTTACTTGAGGCAGGATATACGGAATGCTTGATTTTTTGTTCCAACAGGACACGCGCCCCATCGGGCTGGATATCGGTCATACGATGATCAAGATGATCCAGCTCAGTCGTCAGGGCGAGAGCTGGCGCGTCGATGCCGCCGAGGAAGCCGATCTGGATCCGCATCTGGAGCCGGGGTCGGACGCTTGGCGCACCGCGGTCATTGAGGCGCTGCGCGGCGGTCTGCATCGCGGAAGCTTTGCCGGACGCCAGGTCGTCTCGTGTCTGCCCGGCGACGTCCTTAAGATCAAGAGCCTGCGTCTGGACACCGCCGACCCTGACCAAATTGAGGAGATCATTTTCAGCGATGTGGCCCCGCGATTCGGGCTGGATGCGACGCTCGATGAGATTCGCTATCACATCGCCGGGACGGTTTATCAGGGGGACGACATCAAAAACGAAGTCATCTTTTTCGGGATCGACCGCGATCAACTGGCCGCTCATATCGATTTGCTTGAGCAGTCCGGGCTGGAACCGGTGGCGATTGAGACTGTTCCGGGTGCGTTGTTCCGCAGTTTTCAGGCGACGCTTCGCCGCCGCGAGGATCAGGACGTGGTCAGCGTGTTTGTCGATCTCGGCTCAAAATACACCACTGTGATTATCGGACGCGGCCAGGAAATGGCCTTTATAAAGCAAATTCCCCTGGCCGGGCGGCAGTTCAGCGAACAGGTGGCCTCGCGGCTGGGCATCTCGCTGGAAGAGGCGATGCGGCTTCGCACCCGCCTGCACGGCGCCGAGGCCGAAGGCATCGAGCCGGAAACGGCCCAGGCGGTACGCGATGCGATGACGACGGTGGTCGATGAACTGGCGCACGAGATTTCGCTGTGCTTTAAATATTACGCCGTGACGTTTCGCGGGCGTCGGCCCAGCGAGGCGGTGTTCGCCGGCGGCGAGGCCTACGAGCCGGCGCTGATGGAGGCCCTCAAGCGTCATCTGGGCGTCGAAATTCGGATCGCCGAACCGCTGCGGGGGTTTGATCTGGCCCGTGCGGGATTTGACCGGCGGCATAATCCTCAATTGTGTGAATGGACCATCGCGGTCGGGCTGGCGCTGAAGGGCTTTGAACACATGTCCCCCTTCCAGCCGGAATCGCAAATAAGCGGAAGTGTCGAATGAAAGAGCTTGACTTTATACCGGATTGGTATCGCGCCGATCGCCAGCGCAAGCGGCGACGCCATCGCCACTGCGTCCTGTTTGGGCTGGTCGCGGCGCTGATGGCGGCGTGGAGCTTTATCGTCGGCCAATCCGTCAGCGGCCTGTCCGCGGAAACGCAGGCGATTGAGATAACCCTTGAAAAGGGACGTCAGGCCGTTCAGGATGCGCTGGCAATGGAACAGGAAATTGCGGCGCTCGACCGGCTGGCCCGGATTCTTGAGGCGCTGACGCCGCGTACGACGCTCAGCGCGATACTGGGCGAATTGTCGCAGTGTGTCGAGGAACAGATTGTGTTTAGCCAGGTGGCACTGACGCAGGAACCCATTTCCGACGATACGGGCAAAATGGCATCCTCGCCGGGCGGCCTGGTCCGTCTGGGGGCGACCAAACCCGCCGAGGCGTCATCGCTGCCCGACGCCCCCCAGCGCACGCGTGTCACGCTGATCGGGATCGCCGCCGGCGGCGCCGAGGTGGCGCAGTTGATCAACCGGCTTGAAACAAGCCACTATTTTGACCGCGTTTCGCCCGTGTATTCGCGGGCCAAAAAAGTCGGGGCTAAAGAGGTCACCGAGTTTGAAATTACCTGTACGATAGCGGATTATCAGGTGAAAAGGTAAACGATGCGACGTTTTGACAAACAAGAAACGGTTCTGTTGGCCGGCGTGCTGTTGTTGGCTGCGCTGCTGGGGGTGTTTCGATACCTCCCCCTGCTGCGGCAGCGGCAGGCGCTGGATCAAACCATCGAACAGAACCGCCAGACGCTCGAGCAGATTCAGACCCAGAGCGCTCGGCTGGACGAACTGACCGCTCAGCTTACGCACAAGCAGGCACAGGCGGCGACATTCGATGCCCGGATTCCGACCGGCAGAAGTTTTGCCGATCTGTGGCGGCAGATTGCCGACCTGATGAACCAGTGCAATCTGACTGATCAGCTTGTCCAGCCCGGCCGCGCGGTCGAGACCGACCATCTGGGAACGATCCCCCTGACGCTGTCGTGCAGCGGAACCATGCAGGACTTGTATGCCTTTTTACAAACAATCGAGCAGTGGGATCGGCTGATACGGTTTGACAAAATCGAGCTGACCAATGACAGCGCGTTCGGCGGCGGCGTCAAACTCAGCGGCACGGCACAGCTTTATTATCAGCCAGACCCCAAAGGATAATAAGAAACAATGACACGTTTAGCGTACAACAAAAACAGACCGCCGGCGGCAGGCCGTTCCCTGCAGTCGCTCAGTCCCAAGACCATCGCCGCGATTGCCTTGATGGCGGTGATGGGGCTGCTCTGGCTGCGCGTCCTGACCAACGGGAAAACCGGACCTTCGGCCGCACAGGCGTCACAGACCACCGATCACGCCCCCGCCCAAACCGCGGCCCCGCTGAAGATCACGCCGGTTGTGTTGCCCGTCATTGCCGGCCGGCATGACACCCTAAAAAGCGACTTCTTTTCGCTGGATAACTGGGGCGAATTCAACCAGACGACCGCCGCGCGGCAAACACCCTCCGACCTTTCGGAGCAGGAGCGGCTGGCGCTTCGGCACAAGACGTTCATCGAAGGGCTGTCCAAAACGCTGAATCTGGATGCAATCCTGCACGGCACGGACGGGGCGCCCGCACGCGCCTGCATCAATGGCAACGTACTCACACAGGGACAAACCCTGACGGTAAAAAATAATACAGAAACATTCGAAGTAACGGTATCGGAAATTGGTGAATATCAGGTTGTGTTGACCTGGAACGAATGGAATGCAGTACTGAACATGACGCAGCCCGAACGCGTCGATTAACTTGAAAGGATGGTGTCTTATGTTGTCACGAAACAGAAATCGAACACAGAAGAAAAAGTTGCTGATCGGAACAGCCGTGTGGCTGTCAGCGCTGCTGCTTTGTGCAATGCCGGTGGTTGCGCAAGAGGTGGACGTAAAAGCAGCCGAACCGGGGGAAATCGTCGTGGCTCTCGAGCCGATGGAGGCCGCACCGGACATCGACGAGCCGGTCATGCCGGTACTGAGCGGCCAGTCGATCCAGACCATCAGTTTCCGCAAGGATATGCCCATCAAGGACGCCCTGCGGATGCTGGCCCAGATGTATCAGAAAAACATCGTTCCCTCGGCCAAAGTGGATGGCATCGTGACGGTGTCGCACCTATATGATGTCACCTTTGAAGAGGCCCTTCAGGCGATTCTCGGCACGCACAAGTACGAGGCCAAAGGCAATTTCATCAAGGTCTATACCAACGAAGAGTTTATGCTGGATGCGTCGCGTCTTGAACACGCGATCCTCGAACTGTATTTCATCAACTCCGAAGAGGCACTCAAACTGGTGATGCCAATGCTCAGCGAGATGGGACGCGCCAGCGCCACCACGCCCGCCGAACGCGATACGACGGCCGGGCGGGGCGGCAATTCGCTGGCCTCGCGCGACATGCTTTCGGTCACGGACTATCCCGAAAACATCCAAAAAATTCGCGATTCGCTGGCGGTTTTCGATCAGCAGCCTTCGCAGGTGCTGATTGAAGTGACGATTCTGGAGGCCAATCTGACGGAAAGGACTCAGTTCGGCATCGATTTCAGGAATCTCAATCTCGACCTGGATCCGTTGGGTGCTCTTAATTTTGGCGACAGCGGTCTTTCGCAGCGGGGATTTGCCAATACTGGTGACGACGATACCGGGCTTCGCATCGGCATCGTCAACGACCGGGTGGATATCATTATCTCCGCTCTGGAAGGCATCACGGACACGACCTTGCTGGCCAACACCAAGATTCTTGCGCTCAACAAGCAGGCCGGCCATGTGATGATCGGCGACCGCCTCGGCTACATCACGACATCCAACATCGGCGCTGAAGGTGCGTTGCAGCAGGTGGAATTTCTGGAAGGCGGCACGCGCCTGGCATTCCGGCCCTTCGTCAGCGGCGACGGCCTGATCCGCATGGAAATCAATCCCAAGCAAAGTGACCCCACCGTTGACGTTCAAGGCGCTTTTGTCTTGCCTCGTGAAAGAACCACCGAAGTGGTTACCAACGTAATGGTCCGCGACGGCAGAACTATTGTGTTGGGCGGTCTGTTCAAGGAAAAAACGACACTGAACCGTTCACAGGTGCCCTTGCTGGGCGATCTGCCTATCGTCGGCAACCTGTTCCGCGGCACCAATGACGTGTCCGAGCGTGTGGAACTGATCGTGCTGCTGACGCCTCATATTATCGCCGAACCGGAGCAGGCCGACGGTGCAATGCGCGAACAAGACGTCGAGCGGCTGGCCTGGAACGCCCGTCACAACCTGACCTGGATGAGCCGTGCCCGCATCGACGAAGCGCGGTATGCCAAAGCGGTCAAGCTCTATCGCGAGGGCAATCTGGAATGTGCGCTGGCCGAGTTGAACAGCCCCTTTGCCATCGATCGAAACTTCCTCGATCCCATCCGGCTGCGCGAGCGGATCCTGCTCGAACAGCAGCCCGATCAGGTCGAGCAGATCGAGCGCATCATGCTCCGCAATCTGGAAAAGGAAGAATCCGGCAAGTGGATGCGTAAATAACAACGTATGACCTCTCGCCCCGGCCGACAGCGTGTCGGCCGGGGCGAAGCTGATTTCCGATTTCCGATTTGAAATCTGAAATCTGAGATTTGAGATTTGAGATTAAATTTGCACATGACAGGAGATTGAAGATGGATCGAAAAAAGAGTGCGATAGGTGTTTTAGCCCTGACGGGGCTTGTGTTGTTAGCCGGCTGTACCGAACCCCAGTCGGTCAAAAAAGAACAGATGCGCCAGCAGTATGCCGACAATTCTCTGGCGGCTCGGTTGCCGATGGCCGGCGACCTGTTGAATCGCGGCCAGGTCGTCCAAGCCCGACGCACCCTGAACGAATGTCTGGCCGGCGGCCTGAACAACCCCATGGTGTATGTGACAGACGGCCGGATTCTGAGCGCTGAAGGCCATATCGATCAGGCCTATCAGGCCTTTGAGACGGCCATTGCGATGGACGCCGAATGCGACAGTGCCTGGTTTTACATGGGAGCGCTCAAGCAAAGCCAGGGCCATCACAGCGAGGCCCTGACGTACTACCAGAAGGCCGCACAACTGAAATCCTCGCAGTTCGGCTACGTGCTGGCGGTGGCCGACACCCTCTCGCTGCTGGATCGCTGCGACGAAGCAACAACCTACATTTACGACAATCTGCTTCACAGCCGGGACGGGGACGTGCTGGCACAGGCCGGCTCGATTGCCACCCGCTGCGGTCGCATGGAGGAGGCGATAGATATTTACAAAAGAGCGATAGCCCTCAACCCGCGCAATACGGGCATCTTGGATTCGCTGGCCGGCTGCTATCGGCTCAAAAATGACTGGGGCGCCGCCGCCGAAACATACGAAACGCTGCTCAAGACCGCGACCTCGGACGCCGATCGCACGGCATACTTGACGCAGCTTGCTGCCTGCCGATTCAATGCCAGCCAGTTTCAACTGGCTTGGCAATGTTACGACAAGCTGACCGTCTTGGATCGCAGCGACTATCACCACATGCTGGGCATGGCGCAATCATCGCTGGGTATGGAACTGACCGAACAGGCCCGACAGGAAGCAACCCGTGTGCTGAACGTCTCGCGCGACAACCCCGACGCCATTATGGTCATCGGTTGTGCCGACTTTCTGGACGGCCAATACGAACGCGCCATCCGTTCGTTCACAAAACTGATTTCCAACGAACGGCTGGACGGATTTGCCTGGTGGATGACCGGCCACTGTCATGAACAGATGGGCAACACGGAGCGGGCCGCCGCCGCATTCCAGATCGCCGGCACACTTCGCCCCGACAGTCTGCTGCTGCAGCGTATCGTGCACGAGCCGACCGATGCGATGTGAGAGCAATGCCAAATGTCAAATGTGAAATACAATGGGCAACGTTAAACATATTGCGACTGCTGCGGTCGGATTGATCGGGATCGGGGCGATGGTGTGTGCTCCGTCGCTGATCTGGATGCTCCCCGCTGCGCTGATGGCGGCGGCGGCACTGGCGGTCTTGGGGTGGTCTGCCCACAACGCACAGCACACAGCCGAGCAGACGCTGGACGGGGTGCAGCAGAGCGTCGATGCGCTCAATGAGCAGCTTGACCGGGCGCGCACACAACTGGGCGATACGAATCTTAAGCTCCAGCTTGTCCAGCGCAGCAAAAGCAACACCGAGGCCATTCTCAAAAGCATCCGCGACGCCGTCCTGGTCGCCGATCAGCAGGACCGGATCATCATGGCCAACGAGGCGGCGCAGCGCTTGTTCGGGTTTCGCTTTGACCCGACTGCCCTGCCGTCTCTGGCGACGCTGTCCGATGCGGCGGCGTTTGTGCCGCTGATGCAAAAGAGCCGCACCGGACGAATCGCCCATGTCCGTCATGAGGTCACGCTGCCGCGCGACGGCCAGCCGGCCGTCTTTGACGCGGTCCTGTCGTATGTTCAGGACGACACCGCCAACACCGGCGCGGTGGTGGCCGTGCTGCACGACGTGACCCGCGAAAAAGAAATCGCCCAAATGAAAAACGATTTTGTCAGCCACGTCTCGCACGAACTCAAGACGCCGCTGGCCTCAATCAACGCCTACGCCGAGATGCTGGTGGACGGCGAAGCACAGGATGAAGACACCCTCAAACAATTCTGCACGATCATCCAGAGCCAGGCCCAGCGGCTGACCCGGCTGATCGACGACATTCTGAACATCTCGCGGATTGAATCCGGCCTGATCAAGGTCAGCAAAGACCAACACAGCATGGCCCTGATCGTCCGCGACGCCGTTGAGATGATCAAGAGCTACGCACAGGAAAAGAACATCACCGTCACCGCACCGGCTGCAATCCTGTACGACCAGGTCGTCATTGACCGCGATATGCTCTCGCAAGTGGTCATCAACCTGCTCAGCAACGCCGTCAAATACACCCCTGCCGGCGGCGCGATCGCTATCGCCTCGGAACTGAACGAGGCCGACAATTGCATCACCGTGACGATCTCCGACACCGGCGTCGGCATCCCCCCCGACGACGTAGAGCATGTCTTTGACAAATTTTATCGGGTCGAGGCCAACAATAAAATGGCCAAAGGAACCGGATTGGGACTGAACCTGGTCAAGCAGATTGTCGAAACAGTACACGGCGGGCGGGTGTTTGTGACCAGCACCATCGGGAAAGGCAGTACTTTCGGCTTCGAACTGCCTCTAGCCGCGGAGAATGTGAAATGTTAATTCTCAAATGTCAAATTTGAGATTTGAGATGGTTTTTCGCTATGGGTTGACGTTTTTTGAATTTACAGGCTAAAGCCTGAACTACGAACGTTTGATTTTTAATTTTTTTTGGAGGTTTTATGACGCAACGCAGAGCACTCGTCGTGGACGATGAGTTTCATATTGTTCAGGTCGTCGCCATCAAACTGCGTAACAACGGCTTTGAGGTAACCACCGCCGAGAACGGCGACATCGCCTATCGACTGGCCTGTGAACTCAACCCGGATATCGTCATTACCGATTATCAAATGCCGGTACTGAGCGGCATCGAGCTGATTGAAAAACTCCGCCAAAACCCTGCGACCGAATCCACACCGGTGGTGATGCTGACGGCTCGCAATTTCTCGGTCGAAGACGACCAGAAACAGACGCTTCGCATTTCCGCCTGCCTGAGCAAGCCCTTCAGCCCGCGGGAAGTCCTGCAAACGGTCGAAGACGTCCTCAACCAAAACGCAACGGTCTAAGCACGAACGGCAAACACAATGAATAACGCGACGCACAACCTGACACCCCGCACCGACGCCGCCGCGCTGCCCGTATCGTACTGTACCGGTCTCAACGAACTGGCCGGTCGTCTCAGCCAACTGGATTGCAGCCTCAGCGTCTTCGCCCTCGACGGAACACGGCTGTTTTACGCCGCCGCCGACAACGACGAAGACCTGAGCGGCTGGATACCCCAGGCCGTCGAACAGATCGAGGCCACCGGCGATGCGGTCGTCTTCTGCGGCCCGGACCAATCCATTATCGCCTGTCTGCTGCGGCCTGACGCACAGCCGCCGCTGGCGGTGATAGTGCAGACCCCCTCTGGGCTTAACGACGATTCCGCCGGCCGGCATGAAAAACACTGCCTGGTCTGGCTGCTCGAGGATTTTGTCAAAACCGCCCACCAGGGCACGCGGATCCTCAAACAGGTCGAGAGTTTCGGCGTCGAATTGTCCAAGGCTTATGAAGAAATCATCCTACTGTACAATCTCAGTACGCACATGAAGGTCACGCAATCGACGCCGGCGTATCTTCAAATGGCCTGCGACGAGCTGACCCAATTGGTGCAGGTCGAGGGGATCGCGATCTATCTGGACAAAAAGCACGACGGCCGCAAACAATTGACGCTGACGGCCGGCGCCGGGGTCATGCGGATTGAATCGACGATGGTCGATGTGCTTCAGATGAAGCTGGCGGCGGAACTGGCGGCCGGCAAAGAAGCCCTGCTCGACAGCCGCATAGACGGACCGTTCAAATACGTCTGGCCCGACGGCGTGGACAACATCATCGCCGTCCCGCTCGGCGACAAAGACCGGATGATCGGGATACTGATCGCCGTCAATGTCTGTAACAAACCCGATTTTGACAGCACCGATATTAAACTGTTCAACTCCGTCGCCAACCAGTGCATGGTCTTTATTGAAAACAACCGCCTCTTTGACGACCTGAAAGAACTGTTCGCCGGCTCGCTCAAGGCCCTGACCAGCAGCATCGACGCCAAAGACCAATACACCCGCGGCCATTCCGAACGGGTGGCGTTTATCTCGCGATGGATCGCCGAACGCATGGCCCCGACCCAGCCCATCAGCGAAAAAGATATTCATCATATCTACCTGGCCGGGCTGCTGCACGACATCGGCAAGATCGGCGTCAGCGAAAGCGTCCTCCGCAAGCGCGGCAAACTGACCGACGAAGAACGCGCCGTCATCTGCGCCCATCCGCGCATCGGCGCAGCGATTTTGTCCGAGATCCGCCAGATGGACGCCATCGTGCCCGGCGTACTGTGCCACCACGAGCGTCTGGACGGCAAAGGCTACCCGCAGGGGCTGACCGACGCACAGATTCCGCTGATCGGCAAGATTCTCAGCCTGGCCGACGCCTTTGACGCGATGACCTCCAAGCGCGTCTATCGCGACGCGATGAGCATCCGCCGGGCGCTGGCCGAGATCGACAAAGGCGTCGGCACGCAGTTTGACCCGGTGGTGGCCCGCGCGTTTCTCGACAGCGACATCGAGAAACTCTGGCAAATCATTCAGGATGGCTTTATCGAAAGCTGGGATTACAGCAATTTTGACGAATACGGCGTCGCCGCCGTAGGAGCGCTGCTCCGATGAGAATCGAAACGCAGAAATACAACGACATTCTGGTCGTCCAGCTTCAGGGCGAGTTCACCGCCGAGGCGGTTCGCTCGTTTGACGACGCCGCGTCCGGGGCCTTCGCCTCGCGGGTGTCGGGCATTGTGCTGGATATGAGCAAGGTCGTCCAGTTGGACAGCAAGGCGCTGGAGCAGTTGGTTGCGCTCAACGAACAGTGCCGCGACCGGATGCGCCAGTTGAAGCTGGCCGGGCTGGACGAAACGTGCACCAAAATTCTCGAAGTTACCCGGCTGCTGCCGCAGTTCGACACCTACGGCGAGCTGACGGAGGCCGTAAAAAGTTTTGCGTAGAAATTAGTTTCACGAAGGATGGGCTTTCGCCCATCACAGGAAAACGTTGAATAAAATGACAAACTCGTCCGTACAGACAAAACTGCCGCTCGGCCAGGTCCTGCTGAACCGTGGCGTGATCACGCAGGAGCAGATCGACGCCGCGCTGGACAAGCAGCAAACCCAGGGCCACAGCCGCCTGCTGGGCGAGCTGCTGGTCGAGCTGGGCTTCTGTACCGACAACCAGATCGCCGCGGCGCTGGCCGAGGCCTACGGCGTACCGTACGCCCAGATTACCCCGCGGCTGTGCGACCCGGAAGTCGTCGAGCTGCTGGAGCACGAGTTTCTCAAAGAACACGTCGTGCTGCCGATGTTCAAAGTCCTCGACACACTGACGATTGCCGTCAGCGAACCGGCCAACGTCTTTGTCATCGACGAAATCCGCCGCCTGACCGACTGCCGTGTGCAGGTCGTCTGCGCGACCGCCCGCGACATCCGCGCCACGCTGCAAACCTACCTGCCCGCGGCCAACGTCTTTGTCATCGACGAAATCATCGATGAATCGGTGCTGGAAAATTTCTCGATGATCGAGAATCTTCCCGAAGACATCACCGATCTGGAAGACGTCGCCGACCAGGCGCCGGTCGTCAAGCTGGTCAACTACATCATCTACAGCGCCGTACACGAAAACGCCAGCGACATCCACTTCGAGCCGGACGAGAAAAACCTCCGCGTCCGCTATCGCGTGGACGGCCGCCTGTACGAAAAAATGCGCCCGCCCTGGCAGATGCACGCCGCGATTGTCTCGCGTATCAAAATCATGGCCGACCTGGACATCGCCCAGCGCCGCCTGCCGCAGGACGGCAGCATCCACGTCCTCGTTCAGGCCCGCCCCATCGATCTGCGCGTCTCGGTCATGCCCGGCGTCTATGGCGAAAAGGTCGTCATCCGCGTCATTGACTTTCGCAAGATGCTGACCAATCTCGAATCGCTGGGCTTTGGCTACGACAACCTGACGCAGTTCAAACAGGTCATCAACCATCCCAACGGCATCGTTCTGGTCACCGGCCCGACCGGCTCAGGCAAAAACACAACACTGTACGCCGCCCTCAGCGAACTGAACAACGAGCAGGTCAACATCTGCACCGTCGAAGACCCGGTCGAATGCAACATTCACGGCATCAACCAGTTTGAGGTGCACGACCTGGCGGGCTTTAATTTCGCCTCCGCGCTGCGCAGCCTGCTGCGCCAGGACCCCGACGTCATCATGGTCGGCGAAATCCGCGACCGCGACACGGCCAACATCGCCGTGCAGGCCGCCCTGACCGGCCACCTGGTCTTGTCCACGCTGCACACCAACGACGCCCCCGGCGCCGTCACCCGCCTGATCGATCTGGGCGTCGCCCCCTACTTGGTCAGCGCCTCGCTGATCGCATCGCTCAGCCAGCGGCTGGTCCGCAAAATCTGCCCCAACTGCAAAGACGAATACGAACCGGCACATAGCATCTGCAAGGCCGTCGAAAAATGGACAGGCAGCGTGCCGAAATTTTACCGCGGCATCGGCTGCAAAAAATGCCGAAACACCGGCTACAGCGGCCGTATCGCCATTCACGAACTGTTCATACCGGATGACAAAATACTCGATATGATCACCCAGTCCGTCCCGCTCAAAACGCTGCGTACCGCCGCGATCGAAAACGGCATGGTGCCGCTGCAACTGGACGGCATCCAGAAAGTCGCCGCCGGCATCACGACCATCGATGAAATCCTGCGCACCGCCGCGGTCAATGAGGACCTGCAATGACCCCGACGACGCTGGAAAAACTCGGTTCCGCCGCCGCACGGCGTCCCGCTCCGAGCGCCCCCGTGCGCCCGGTGACGGCGCGGCCGCCCGTCGTCTCCGACGTCCGCGTCCGGCAGGCCGACATCATCCTGTTCACCACGCAGCTTTCGGTCATGCTCGACAGCGGCGTCGTCCTCAGCGACGCGATGGAAGCGGTCTCCGAACAGATGCACCCCGGCGTCTTCCGCGATGTCCTGCAGGATGTCGCCGCACGCATCAAAAACGGCGAAAGCTTCTCCTCGGCCTTGAGCATCTATCCGAAGGTCTTCAATACGATGTTCGTCAGCATGGTCAGGGCCTCCGAGGCCACCGGCAAAATGGGCCACATGCTCGACGTACTCAGCGGCTACCAGAACGCCGACGCCGACACCCGCAAACAGGTCAAAGGCGCGATGATCTACCCGCTCATTATGCTGCTGATGGCGGTCGCGGCCACCGGCTCGCTGATGTTCTTTGTCCTGCCGCGATTCAGCAAGATTTACGAATCCCGCGGGGCCGCCCTGCCGTTTCTGACCCGTATGTTGGTCAATTGCAGCAACCTGCTGGCCGACCCGGAATTTCTGGCGGCCGCGGTCACACTCGCCATACTGGGCTTTTGGGGCCTGTCCACCTGGAAAAAAACCATACCCGGCCAAAAAACGCTCGATTGGATCAAAATCCGCACCCCCATCTTCGGCCCGATGTTCATCGACGCCGTCATGACCCGCAGTATGCGGATTTTGGCGACCATGGTCAACACCGGCGTCAACCTGCTCGACGCGCTGGAAGTGATGCGGATGTCCTGCGACAACTACTACTTCAAAACCCTCTGGAAACACGCCGACGCCAAGATCCGCGACGGCTGCCAGTTCTCCGACGCCATCCTCATGGCCCCCTACAGCAGCCTGATCGCACCCGGCATCATCCAGATGCTCCGCGCCGGCGAAAAAAGCGGCAAACTCGGATTCGCCTGCGACCGCGTCTCGGTCTATCTCGAAAAACAGCTTCAAAACTCCATCCGTACCACCACCGCCCTGATCGAACCCCTCATGATCACTCTCATGGGTCTGATTATCGGCACCATCGCCATCGCCCTGCTCCTGCCCGTCTTCCGAATCTCCAGCGTCATGTCGCAGTAAATATGTAAATCCATTTATCCTGTCAAAAGTCAATCGCGTCAAGACAACCCTCATCGCGTCAATTCGTATGTAATCGAATACGAATCCCCGTCAAACTCCGTGTTGATCTTATAGCCGGAGTTGTAGAAGATTGACAGCATCGCCTTGTTGATGGGCAGCACCGTCGCATAAAAGCTCTTGACGCCGCGTTCCTTGGCCACCTTCGTCAGATAATCCAGCAGCAGCGACCCCATCCCCTTGTCCTGCCATTCATCCTGCACGATAAACGCCACCTCGGCCACCATCGTCTTGGGGTCGAGAAAGTACTGGGCAATCGCGACAATCTCCTCTTCGCCTTCCGGCCCCGGCACCACGCCGACAATCGCCAGGTTCTGGTCATAATCGACATTGGTCAATTTCCGCACGTCTTTGTGCGGAAACTCCTTTCAGCTTGACATTCATAATGGTACAGATATAATCATAAAAACGGCGATTGAATAGGATGAATCTGATTGGGACTACATAACAATGAGCTTATGGAGTACGTTTTACTCGGGCAACATAAACCACCTGCAAAATCTCTTGCACACGAATAGTCTGCAAGAAATTGAAAGCGCCAAGGATATTCAAATGGTGGATTTTTCAGGCGGAGCAACTTGCTTATTTTTGTTGGGTGAAGATTTTGATCCGATTGTTAACCAGATCAAAAAGGAGAAGGCAGTCCCTTATAATGCATTTTCGGACACATATACGCAAACAATCTGGGGCAGCACGGAGCCGGATTCGGAATATCACGCGGTCATCCTTGATCCGGAATTTATCCGTATGCTCGGCAGCCTAAACAATGACTCTATCGACTGCATTAACAGGCTCATTTGTGCCAAACGCTCACAAGAGAATGCATCGCTCCAAAAAATGATACGATCTAACAGAGCGATGGACACAATCAAAAACGAAGTGTTATTTGCGGTGTTACCGGTTGCATTGTCCATAGGTATTCTAACAAGCGATGTATCGCTTAATGTCAAAATTCTTGTTCCAATTATGTCATTTGGAATTTTTTACGGGTTGAGATTTTGCGTTGTTCATTGGTTGAATTCCGGTAGAAAAATAAATCAATCCCCTCATCCTAACAGGCATGATTGGACTGAACAACTTATTGAGTTGCGCAATTTCGCCAATGCCGCAGCGGACAAAAATGAAAGCATCATCTATTTGTCTTCGCTGTGATTGCGGTAATCGCATATGGCCGCGTCTTTCCGCCAACAGGGCCATATAGTGAAGGTTTTAGGAGTTTTTAACCTTCTGTTATCGCGTCAATTCGTATGTAATCGAGTATGAGTCCCCGTCAAACTCTGTGTTGATCTTGTAGCCGGAGTTGTAGAAGATTGACAGCATCGCCTTGTTGATGGGCAGCACCGTCGCATAGAAGGTCTTGACGCCGCGTTCCATGGCGATCTTGGTCAGGTAGTCCAGCAGCAGCGAGCCCATCGCCGTATTGGCAAACCGCGGCACGATGAGCCGACCGATCAGCTCGGCCATCAGCCGCCCGCCCCCGCCATGCGCCAGCATTACTTTTCTTTGTTCCGCCATTACTCCTCGTTCAAATTATTTTAACCTTGAAGTACATGAAGGGTATGAAGAAATTTTATTTAAAAAACTTCATGCTCTTCATGGTAGATCTTTATTTTATACCGTATTTGAACCATGCCGAGCAGGCGCCTTCGGTGCTGACCATACAGGGGCCGACGGGCGAGTCGGGGGTGCATTTTTTGCCGAACAGGCCGCATTGCGGCGGATCGATCAGGCCGCACAGCACCCGGCCGCACAGGCAGCCAGCCGGTTCTTCCGTCGGCACCTCGGCAAAGCCGAAGCGTTTGAGGGCGTCGAAACGGCTGAATTCGTCTTTGAGCCGCAAGGATGCGCCGGGGATCACGCCCAGGCCGCGCCACGGGCCGTCCCACGTCTCGAAATACTCATCCATCAACTGCAAGGCGACGGGGTTGCCCTGATTTTTGACCGCCGCCCCATAGACCGACTCGACCTGGGGTTTTTGGTCGGCAATCTGGGTACAGATTCGGGCGATGCCCTCCAGAATCTGCCCGGCCTCAAAGCCCGCCACGACGCATGGGCGGCCGAACTGCTCGACGATGGGGGTGTAGGCGTCGGCGCCGATGATGACGCTGACATGGCCGGGGCAGAGGAAGGCGTCGATCTTGTCGTTGCGTGCGCTCAGGAGCGCGGCCATCGCGGGCACGACGATCTTGTGGCCGCAGATGATGCAGAAATTGTCCAACCCCTCGGCCTGGGCCTGGCGGAGCGCGACGGCCGTCGGCGGCGTGGTCGTCTCAAAGCCGACCGCGACGAACACCACCGTCTTGTCGGGGTGCTTGCGGGCCAGGGCAAGGGCGTGGTCGGAGCTGAAGACGACCTTGACGTTGCCGCGGTGCTGCGTCTCCAGCGAGCCGCCGGCGCCGGGCACGCGAATCATATCGCCGTAGGTGGCGATGAGGCAGTCATCCCGCTGCGCCAGTTCGATGACCACGTCAATCATGCCCTGATCGGTCACGCACACCGGACAGCCCGGCCCGGAGAGCATCTTGAGCGACTTGGGCAGCATTGAGCGGATGCCGTGGCGAAACAGCGAAACGGTATGCGTGCCGCAGACTTCCATAATCTGAATCGGCCGCCCCGCCTTGTCGCAGGCCGCCTCGATCTGCTCACGTGCAGTCAGTATTCGTTCAATCGACATTGTAAAACCCTCAATTAATCGCAGCACGGGCTGTTTGTAGTACAAGCTTTAGCTTGTTTGTAAGCCATAACACACTAAAGTGTGAACTACAAACGCCTTTTTACTTTTCACTTTTACCTTTTCTCTCGGCTTCCATCGCGGCGATCTGTTCAAACAGCTCCCACGTCTTGGCCGCTTCGTCTTCATCGACCTTGGCAATCGCATACCCGGCGTGAATCAGCACGATATCGCCGACTTCCACCTCCGGCGTCAGCGTAATGCGAATCTCCCACCGATTGCCCATCGCATCCGCAACCGCCTTGTCGCCGTCTTTTTCAATAATCCTCGCAGGAACCGCTAAACACATCGTATATCCTTTGGATAAGATTCTAAATTTTAAGCACTAAATTCTAAACAAGATCAAATGTCAAAAAAATAAAAGATTGTTGACGTCCCTAAGGTTGGGGACGCGACTGTTATCTTATCTGTTCATTTTGAAAATTCAATGACCGCTTTGCGGTCAAACAATAATATCCCCGGGTGAACAAAGTGAATCCGGGGTAAGCACCCCCCATTTCTTGACCCTGAAAGGGTCAAACAAGGCCTTTCAACCCCTACAGGGTTGAGGGGGTACCGGGTCACTGACCCCGGGTTTCGGCCTTAACGGCCTACACCCGGGGCTATTATTGTTCAACCCCTTGACGGGGTTATCGAATTTTCATTATTTCATCGTGCCCACCATCTTTGCTAACAAAATTTTTCAAAAAGCCGAGGGCAAATTCTCTTCATTGATTCAGGACTGTCTTCTTTCCAGTTGAATTCTATGGCTGGATATTTCCCTTCACGTGTAGTAAAATTGTCATAATCGATAAATTCATATAGATCCTTGCCGGCATTCCTTTCAAATGCCTGCAAAGCTACATACCAAAAAGACTCGAAATCATATAAATCTCGGCCATCGACTACTTCGTCTATCAATAAATCAGGATTTTGTTTGGCTTTTTTATATGTACTTTCACCTCGTGAAATGAGCCAACACCTGAAGTATTCAAAATAATCATCCGAGCAACCTCCATTCATAATATATGCAGCACACCACATTTCAGAAGTATATGTGTCGTATAATAATTTGTCAGTTCTTAAACGAAAACCAATAATTTCTTCAAGAGATAATTTCTGTAATTCATTTATGAGCCAAGATTCTTGATCATCTTGGCTTTTTGATTTATTCAAGGAAATTTGTATAATATTCCAAAATTGCCCTTCATTCATCATTCTGCTTGTTTTGCTGGTCAATGATAAATCGAGCAATTCCCTTTTGCTCTGTTCTGTTTTTTTACCAAAAAATTTGTCGAATAGTCCCATTTTTTACTCTTTTTTCACTTTCGACTTTCAATTTCTATAATCGCCGCCGCTATTGCCGCTTGGCCGAGGGCGATGCCGCCGTCGTTGGCGGGGATGCGGCGTTTCCATAATACACGAAAACCGTCGGCTTTCAAACGCTTTATCACCCGCTCGGCCAAGTAGCGGTTGCAGAAGACCCCGCCGCTCAGGGCCGCGGTGTCGATGCCGGTGGCCGTGCGGGCTTTCGTTGCCCACGCCAGCAGGGCCTGACAGACGGTGTTGTGAAACCGCGTCGCCATCGTCGCTTTGTCCGTGCCCTGCCGCACATCCCGAATAATCCCCTCGATCACCGGCTCATATCGCCACAGCCAAACCTCACCGGGCGACTGCGCGAATTCGACCGGATAGGCCGTGTCATCACCCTGCCGCGTCAGCGCCTCCAGCGCCATCGGCAGTTCGGCCTCAAAGCGATTGCACGTGCCGACGCCGATCAGCGCCGCGGCCGCATCAAACAGCCGCCCCAGGCTCGACGCAGGTGTGGTGTTTAGCCCCTTCTCGATCTGACTGCAAATCATCCGCAGCTTTTGTTCGTCCGGCTCAATGCGTTTGAGCAGGTCGAGATTTTCCTCGATGGCCTCAAACCGCCCTTTCGCCGACAACAGCCCGACCAGCGGGCGAATCGCCTCCTTCGCCGCCTTGTCGCCCCCGGCCAACGGAAAATACGCCAGTTGCCCGAACTGCGAAAACTCCGTCAGTGATGCAATCAGGCACTCACAGCCCCAGATCGCCCCGTCCGTGCCGTACCCCGTTCCGTCGGCAACCAGTCCGATGACCGGCCCGGCGTGGTTGTATTCGGCCAGGGCCGAAGCCACGTGCGCCCAGTGATGCTGCACGCGAATCAGCGGCTGGATGTTCAAGTTCTCGGCAAAATGGGATGACAGATACCCCGGATGCAGATCGCAGACCACCGCCTCCGGCCGCGCATCGAACAACTGCTGAAAATGCTCCACCGACCGCACATAGTGTCGATACGCCCGACCTTCCGCCAAGTCACCGATATGTTCGCTCAGCAAATACTGATCGCCCTTGAGAAAACAAAACGTATTCTTCAAATCCGCCCCCGCCGCGAAGATCACCCGCTCGCTCGGCGTGCTGCGTATCAGCGACGCCGGCACAAATCCCCGCGCCCGCCGCAGCAGTGCCGTCCCGCTATCGACCACCTGCACCACCGAATCGTCCGTCTGGCGATAGATCTCCCGGTCGTGCAGCAGGAACGCATCCGCAACCTCGCCCAGTTCTTCGACCGCCTGCGCATTGTCGCAGATCAGCGGCTCTTCGGAAAAATTGGCGCTGGTCATCACCAGCACCGAAACGCCCGCTTCGGCAAACAGCAGATAATGCAGGGGCGTATAACAGAGCATAAACCCGAATCGATTGGTCCCTTCCGCCACAGAGGGCGCAATGGCCGCATCGGACAGCTTATCCAGCAGCACAATCGGCCGCTCGGCGCTTTCCAACAGCGTCCGTCCCGCCGCATCCACCGCTGCATACCGCGCGACCGTCTCGATATCCGCCGCCATCATCGCAAACGGCTTGGCCTGCCGCCGCTTGCGCTGCCGCAGCCGCCCTACCGCTGCCTCATTGAGTGCATCAGCCGCCAGATGAAACCCGCCGATGCCCTTGATCGCCACAATTTTTCCCTCGCGCAGCAGCGCCGCCGCCTGCGCGATCGCCCCGTCCGAATCGCCGGCCACCTCCACCCCCGCCGCATCCGCCAGCCACACCCGCGGCCCGCAGGCCGGGCACGCCACCGGCTGGGCGTGAAACCGCCGGTCGGCCACATCCTCATACTGCCCCCGGCAGCGATCACACAGCGCAAAGTCCGCCATCGTCGTATTCGGCCGGTCATAGGGAATCCGCTTGATGATGCTGTATCGCGGCCCGCAGTGCGTACAGGTGATGAACGGATAGCGATACCAATAATCCCCCGCATCCCGCATCTCCGCCAGACACGCCTGGCAGACCGCTGTATCCGGCGTGACGCCCGCCGTCGGCCGGCCGGCCGCGTCGCTGTGAATAATTCGAAACTCCGTCTCGCCCTCGGCTAAAGGAAGTTCCTTGGCCTCAAACCCGCTGATCTCCAGCAGCCGCGGCCGCCCCGGCAGGCCGGGCACCTGAATATAGGCCATCATTCCCGCAACCGCCGCATCGTCGCCCTGCACCTCGATCCGCACCCCGGCCGTATCATTCCGCACAAAGCCAGTCAGGCCGCGCTGCTGCGCCAGCCGCACCACCCACGGCCGACATCCCACTCCTTGGACACGCCCCCGAAGCTCAAATCGCATTCGTCTCATTGCAAAAAAAATCCAAAAAATTTAAGGTATCATTAATTTATCGTCTTATAATATCACAAATTCAGTCAAAATTAACGCACATTATTGAAAATTTTAATAATTTCTTAATCTTTTATTTTTATTTACTTGAAATCCCCTGCTTCCCGTGTTATACTAAACCTTAGAATCGAATAACAAAACTGCTTGGGGGCAGACAATGATAACCGACAAAAAAACAAGACGGTATTACGAAACGACGGAAGCGGGGCGCGGCCCGCCGGGAAAACAATGAGAACTGTATCTCCTGTTTACCGCACTTATCTTACTGGAAAAACAATGAACCTCGACCCAAAAAATAAAAATGGCAAGAACACACCACCACCACATACCCTACGATTGATGCGGGGGCCGCCGGATATGGACAAAAAGTATGATGTCTTTTGCCCTCTTTGCGCGACCCTCGCGCCTTTTGCATTATTACACTTCCCTCTTTTTCCCGTTCATTCCAGTATTCAGTCGCAAAATATGTCCGTGCCTGACCGCGTTGATCCCGTTGTATGTCGCTCGATGTTTCGCTCTCGGCGCAAAAAAACAGGCCCGCTTCATTCAGCAGACCTGTATCGCATGTAACACCGCGATCCAAAGTGAAATTTTAGCAAGGTTTGACGTCTGTTGCTTCCATCCCTTTCTTGCCCTGTGTCGCTTGATACTCCACCTTCTGGCCGTCTTGCAACGTCCGGAAGCCTTTGGCTGCGATGTTGGTGTGATGCACGAACAGGTCATCGCCGCCTTCATCGGGAGTAATGAATCCAAAACCCTTCTTCTCGTTAAACCACTTTACTGTACCAACACTCACATGACACTCCTTGGGCCATGCGGCCCGCTTTGCCAAATTCCCCTCAATCTCTATTAAAGGCCGTTCCAGAGGGATGAAAACGACCTTCTAACACAAATACAAATAAATCGACCTTAAATGGGTTTGTCAATACTTTTTTTTACAAATTGTAAAAATTTCGATTATTTCTACCTTATTTATCATCCGAACAAAATCAAAACTAAAGACATCCCTAGTCGTCTTCCGGCGATGACCTCCATCGCTTGATTATTGCCCTTTTATGCTTCATATCGAGCCGTTTTCGAACAGCTGCCTTTGGAACGGAGGTTTTGTGTCGCTTCGGCGGCGGGTTGACCGCGTTGGCAATCAGTTCGGCCAGACGTTCGACCGCATCGCGTCGGTTGGCAATTTGGGAACGATACCGCTGTGAGGAGATGTGCAGACAGCCCTGCTTGTCCGCAAAGCCGGACAGTTTCTTGAGCAGCCGCCGCTTCTGCTCGTCGGTCAGGGTCGGACAATTCGGCAGGTCAAAGACAAGGGTAACGCGGGTGTTGAGTTTGTTGACGTTTTGGCCGCCGGGGCCGGAACTGCGGCTGGTAAGAAACCGCAGACAGGATTCGGGAATCGTAAGCTTATCGTTGACTTCAAGATCGGGCATTTCAGAAGCCTCCTTATGACACCACCGCCCGATACCCCTGGCCGTGAACGGTTTTGATAATACCGCGCGCCGTTCCCAGCTTCTTGCGGAGAGCGGCCATGTGAACATCGACCACCCGAACATTGCTGCCGTCGGGATTGGGGGCCATTTGAGCGTGCAACTGCTCGCGGGTGAGGATGTCGCCGCCGGCCTTGACCAGTGCCAGCAGGATAATGAATTCTGCACCGGTCAACTCCACAGGAACGCCTTCGACAAACACTTGTCGGCCGGCCGGGAACAGCCGCACCGATCCGGCCGAGAGTATCTCACGCGTCGTCGGCATCGGCTCCGGATAAGCCCGCCGTAAAACCGCCTCCATCCGCGCCAGCAGCACCCGCGTACTGAAGGGCTTGGTAATATAATCGTCCGCCCCGACGCTGAGTCCGACGATAATATCCGTTTCGGTGTCTTTGGCCGTCAGCAGGATGATGGGGATATGGGCGGTCTGTGCCTCGTTTTTCCAGCGGGTCGTCAACTTGATACCCGATGTGTCGCCGAGCATAATATCCAGCAAGATCAAGTCCGGCTTTTCGGCATCCACCGCGGCAATCGCCTCGGCCCCGCTGGCCGCGGTTCGCACGACGTACCCTTCCTGGCTCAATGCCATGCTCAGCAGTTCAAGCAGGTCTTTCTGGTCGTCAACCACAAGAATTTTTGCATTCATTGTCCACACCTTTTCCACAGAAGCATTTCTACTCGCGACGGGATTCGACACCGAGCAGATGACGCACTAAAAAATCGGCCCGACGACGGCTGGCATAGCGACCTTCGGCAGCCCCGTGTCCGGCCCCCGGTATCACCAGCATCTCAAAGTCCTTATTCGCACGTATCAGTGCGTCCACCACCTGCATCGTCGAAGCCGGATCCACATTCCTATCCATCTCGCCGACGATCAGCAAAAGCTTGCCTTTGAGGCCAGGCGCGAGCGTGACATTGGAATTGGCCGCATAATGCGGCCCGACCGGCCAACCCATCCACTGCTCATTCCACCACATTTTATCCATCCGGTTATCATGACAGCCGCAGTCGGCTACCGCGGCTTTATAAAAGTCTCCGTGCGTCATCACCGCGGCGGCGGCATTTTGTCCGCCGGCCGACCCACCGTAGATGCCGACACGCGAAGAATCCATGTAGGGGTATTTTTCGGCTGCTGCCTTGATCCACAAGACGCGATCCGGCAGCCCGGCGTCGGCCAGATTCTGCCAGCATACATCATGAAAGGCCTTGGAACGATACGACGTCCCCATCCCATCAATCTGCACAAGGATAAATCCCAATTCCGCCAGTTCCATCATATTGTAATAGGGCTGAAAACTCTTGGGCACAAATGCCCCCTGCGGCCCGGCATAAATATTCTCTATGATCGGATAGCTCTGATTGGGATCAAACGTCGTGGGACGAATGATCACCCCGTAAATATCGGTCAGACCGTCGCGTCCCTTCGCGACAAACGGCTCCGGCGCCTGCCACCCGGCGGCGTGGAGCGCCGTCGCATCGCCCCGCTCCAATTCACAAATCAGCCGGCCGTCTTCGGCGCAGCGCAGCTCATGCACCGGCGGCAGATCGACCCGCGACCGGGCAGCGACATAATACCGGCGGTCCGGCGAAAACCGTACCGTATGCGTGCCGTCGCCCTCGGTCAAAACGGTCAACCCCGACCCGTCAAAATTGACGCGGGCATAGTGCAGATAATACGGGTCCTGCCCGTCATGAATCCCCCCGGCCCAGAACCAGATTTGCCGTTTCTCTTTATCGACACGATCAACGCTCCGAACAACCCATTGACCTTTGGTTATCTGGTTTTTCACCGATCCGGTTTGGGCATCGTAGAGATAAAGATGATTCCAGCCGTCCCGCTCGGACATCCAGATGATCTCATCGGTCGAGTCCATTATCTCACAGAATAACTTGCTCGAATAGCAGATGAACGTATCGCTGCGTTCGTCGATCACGGCGGAAGTGTCGCCGGTGTCCGCATCGACCGCAACCAGACGAAGCACCTGATGGCCGCGCTGATTATAGAAGAAGGTAAACCGACTCGAATCCGCCTGCCAGCGAATATCGTAAATGTTGTAAGGATTATCAAACAGGGCATCGCTGACCGGCACTTTCGACCGGGATGTAATGTCGAACAATTGCGGCTTGTCAATCGTCACACGGTCGCCGGGTTTGAGATAGTCATAACTGTGCAATTTAGGCTGAACCTGGTCGCGCGGCGAGGACTCAATTAAATAGACCTTACGCTCTTGAGCGGGCTGGCGTCGAATCACCGCCAGCTTTGCCGAATCCGGCGACCAGAAGATGCGACCGGTATAGGCGTCTTCAGCGGTCCCATCCGTACTCAGTTGAAACGTTCGTTCGTTCTGTTCGTCACGCAACCAGAGGTTATGTCCCCGAATAAACGCACGCCACCGCCCATCGGGCGAGACACCCCGTTCAGGCGGTTCGGGGCGATTGTTTTGAACCGGTGCGGCCTCAACGCCGACGAGCGCTCTGGCCTGTTGTTCGACCGCCTGATAAACGGCAATGGCGTTGCCCTCTGCATCGGCAGCCAGCCAGACATGTCCGGCGTAAGTATTCTGCCGCCTCTGTCCGCCGGGTTCAAGCGTTCCGTAGCTGCGACGCTCACCGCCGGAATCAAGCCAGAACAACTCAATGTTCTTTTCCATGCGATTGATAAAGACGATCTGTGTTTCCGCGCCGGTGCGCGTGCTGCTGCGCGGTGCTCGGTCAGGCGAAATCGCCGGCAGGGATTCTTCTGAAAGATCGCCTCGAATCTCAAGTTGGTAGGTCTTCAGATCGCAGTTCCAAAACCGTCCACCGGCCTGAAACTGAACGGCAGTCAAGTCGGATTGGAACCGGAGCGATTCAATCGGCAGCGCCGCGGCCCTGGCACTCCGCACGCCGGCGGCCGTGAGGGCCTCGGCCAGACGAACATGATCAAACGCCGGTTTCCGCTGTCCCCGTTCGGCATCGACCACGACAAACGTATGTGTGTTCGGCCCGGTTGAAACGCGGTACCAGAACAGCGTACCGTCGGCAAACCATTGCGGATCAATGCGGTCGCGAAAAACCTTGTTGCTCAGACGGCCGCGCAACGTCTCAGCTCGCTGATAATCGGCACGTGTCCCGGCAGCGAAAATCACTTCGGGAATAAACGCAGAAACAATAAGGAGAACCGGCAAAACAACCTGTCTTGTAAACCAATATACCATTGTCCGCAAAATCCTGATAACTAGTCCACCTCTCTGATGCCAAAATCAGACTCTTTGAGCATATCCCACCCAGCACTCACTGTAAAGACAAATCTTATTATTTGTTCATCTTTACTTAACATCATTGATTGAAAACTGAATTTGTAGTTACCGAGAGTGTTTTTTTGCAGATTGACTGTTTTGGAATTGTAAATACAAACTCACAGCCATTGCCCTCTTCACTTTGGACCCAGAGTTTGCCGCCGTGCATCTGAACCAATGCCCGTGAAATGGTCAGCCCCAGACCGGTGCCGTGTTCGCCGGGGCCTTTGAAAATTTTGGCCTGTACAAATCGGTCAAATATCCGCCCCATTTCCTCTTGGGTCAGACCCGGCCCGTTGTCCCGCACCCGTATCGTCGCCTCTTGTTCGTTTCGTTCCAGACTCACGTCGATGCGTCCTCGCTGAGGAATAAATTTGATGGCGTTGCCAATCAGGTTCACCAACACCTGAACAATATGATCGCGATCCACAAGGGCGGTTACAGATTCGTCCGGCAATGCTGTATAAATTCTGATTTTCCGGGCCGCGGCCAACGGCTCAAGCGACAGGCACGTCTCGTCAATCAGATCATTCAGCGAACATTGACACAATTCAATTTGGAGACTTCCGGACTCGATTTTGGAGACATCCAGAAAATCGGAGATGATTCGCGCCAGTCGTTCGACGCCCTGCTGCGCCATTTCAAGATTTTGTTTGAGGCTCTTGCTGACCGGTCCGTGTACGCCGGCAAGGGCATTGGAGATAATGTTTCGAAAGATACACAGCGGGGTTCGCAGCTCATGGGTAACAGTGGATACAAATTCGCTCTTGAGCCGGTCGTGTTCCACCAACTCACGGTTGGCTCGTCGCAGCTCAATTTCGGCGCGTTTGATTTCCGTGATGTCCCGCGCGTAAAGATTTACATCCTCGCAGTCTCGAACCGGGGCACAGACAATCGCATAATAGCGATCGCGGCATTTCTGCTCATACGTCAACGGGGAGCCGCTGTGCCGCGCGTTGAGGACAACTTCATAAAGCTCCTGCGGCAGCAGTTGTCCAACCTGCCGGTCCCACATCTCCAGCAGCGGAGCGCCGGCGTCATTGGCGTAAATGACCCTTCCTTCGGCATTGACGCGCAGCACGGGGTTTGGATTTTCCTTGGGAAACTGCGCCAAAAATTCGGATTGCTGCTCGCTTCGTTTTCGCTCGGTGACATCCTGAAGCTGTCCTTCCAGACAAAGACGGCAGCCCTCAGCGTCGGATTGGCGTCTCAGCAGTGTATTACGCACCCAAATCATCGTCTGATCTTTGCGGCACAGTCGATACTCAATCGGCTCAACCGGCCGGCCTTCGTGTGCATCCGTATAAAACATCCTGAGGCGCAAACGATCCTCCAGCAGCGTCAGTTCTTCCCACTGCCGGGGGTTGTCCATTAAATCTGCGCCCGTATAGCCGGTCACCGCAAGACAACCGGGACCGACTTCAACATCCGTCAGCGTCTGTCCGTCGTGATACAGACGATACTGAAAGCCGCTTTGCAGACAGCGATTGTGATATTCCCCAAGCCCATCTTCGATGGCTGTACGCAAGGCGTCGCTCGGACAGGGTTTTTTCAAAAACCGAAAGATATGCCCTTCGTTGAGCGCCTGGACCGCCAGTTCCTGATCGCTGTCGCCGGTGAGCATAATGCACACCGACTCGGGATGGCAGCGGCGTACGCAGCGCAGCAGGGTCAGGCCGTCCATGTCGGGCATTCGCATATCTGACACGATCACCGGGAACGGGCCTTCTTGACGAATCACCGACAGTGCTTCGGCGGGAACGCTAAAGGTTCTGATGTTAAAGGCGCTGCATAGCCATCTGCGAAAGCCGTCCAGCAAATGCGCATCGTCATCGACAAGAAGAATCGTTTTAGGCATATTGACACTCATGGAAGATGTCCTTATTGTAGATATCAATATGCCGCCGCGTCCATTCGGCGACCACTTCGTCCAGTCCCAGTTGGCCCAGCCGCTGATAGTCAAAAGCCGGCGTTACCCCGTCAACACCGCTGCTGCATAAACAATGGTCGATCACGTCCGCCAGACAGATGATATCGGCAAGTGTCGCACTCGACGAGGAACCAAGCCGCGAGGCTGCCTCGGATGGCCGATGATGACAGGCCGTGGCCTCAATAATCTCCGCCGGCATCGCCCACAATTGCAGCATCGCTCCGACCAGCTCGGCGTGACTGATGCCCAGCAGTTGGCGCTCCACCTCATACAACGGCAGCCCTTCGATGCGCGACTGCTGTATCGCCTGACCGAACATCTCTTGTGCTTTTAAAAGCAGCACAATCTTTCCTGCATCATGGAGAATGCCCGCGGTTGACGATGCTTCGGTTTGCTCGGCTGAAAACTCCAAGTCCAGACAAATGGTACGTGCCAACAGGCCGACGCGAAGACAATGCGCCTGAAGCCCGCCGATACCAAACGTCTGAACCAGTTCCGGACTGAGGTGTGAAAAAATCCCCTCTGTCAATACCACCGCCTCAACGGTTTTGACGCCCAGAAAAAGGACCGCCTGGACCGGATCGTGAAAATGTCCCGACCGACCGAACCATGGGGTATTGGCCAGCCGCACGATTCGCGCCGACATCCCCATATCCTCGGCCACCAGTTGGCCCAGGCGACGCGGGCTGGCATTGGGAGACGCCAGCACATCAAGGACTTTTCGATGGGTATCCGGCATGACGGGCAAATCGTTGAGATCAGAAAACAGCGTTGTTTTTTTGATTTCAGACAGTCTTGCCTTTATGGCCGCCGCCCGCTCGATCACTTCGCAGAGGATATTCGGACGACAGGGCTTGGCGATAACCTGATGCGCGCACCGCATCGCATGACCCAACAGCGGATGATCCAGCACGCCGGTCAAGACATAGCGAATGGTCTCGCAAGACCGCTGTCGCACCTGCTCCAAAAACGCCACGCCATCCATGCCGGGCATTTGCAGGTCAGAGATCACCAGTTCTGCGGCCTCCTGCTCCAGTCCTGCCAGCGCGGCCTGCGGATCGGTAAAAAACCGCATTTGCCAAACATCACGCCGTCCAAACAGCATCCGCCGCAATCCTTCAAGCACCTGAGGATCGTCATCGACAAATACAATTCGCATCATCCCGGCGTCCTTTCCGTACTCTCCTCAAGCGGAATGCGAATCGTAAAAGTCGTGCCGCATTCGACCTTGGACTCGAAGGTCAATCGCCCGTGATGATGCTCTTCGATGATCGAACGGGCCATCGCCAGCCCCTGGCCTGTGCCCTGTGTCTGCGAATCGCGCTTGGTGGTGAAAAACCGCTCAAAAATTCGGTGGCGTATCGCGTCGGGGATACCCATCCCGTCATCCGAGACGCAAATTTCGATCTGCTTGTCGAGCTGTTGCGTCCTTACGCAAATCCGGCCGCGCGTGAACAACCCTTTGTCAATTTTTTCTTTGATGCTGTGTCCGGCATTGATCAGGAGATTCAGCAGCACGCGGCTGATTTCATCGACAGAGCAATGTACCTCCGGCAGTGACGTATCCAGCTCAGTGCAGACATCGGCGGTGTATTTCAGTTCATTTCTCAAAATCGTCAGCGTGCTGCGGACGGCCCGGTTCAGGTCAGCCGCCGCCATACGTCGCTCGTCCAGACGCGAAAAGTCGCGCATCGCCGCCACCAGTCCGCTGATGCGTTCGATGCCTTCAAGACTTTGGCGAATCGCATCGGGTGCTTCGGTCAGCAGAAAATCAATGTTCTGATTGACGGTGTTTGCCGACTCGACCGCTTCGGGCGGCGATAACGTCGACTGTTTCAGCGCTCTAAGGTAAGCACAGAGAGCCTCCCATGCCTCGTCGAGAAAATGCAGATTGTCCCCGATAAACTGGATCGGGGTATTGATTTCGTGTGCGATGCCGGCGACCAGCCATCCCATGCTTTGAAGCAACTGCGATCGTTCGAGATTTTGCTGGGCCTGCCGAAGAGGAGTGGTATCTTCAATACAGCCGTTCCATATCGGCAACGAACCATCGGCAATCAGATCGGGACGTGCGGTATGACGCACGTAGCGCACACGGTCCCCGTCGAGCAGTCGATATTCGACCACAAATCCGTCTTCGCGGCCGGCGGCATTCTCGATGGCCGCCCGAAGCAGCCGACGGTCGGACGGAAGAATCTGCTCAAGCCAGTTTCGCCCTTCAGCAATGAATGTTTCCGGCATATAGCCCGTCCACTCGAGAAGAATGCGGCTGACGTAGTCGAAGCGAACGGTCTTCCCGACGCAATAAAAACGGCAAAACATCTGCGGAAGGGTATCTAAAAAACCTTCTGACAGCATCTGCGATATCAGACTATATCTATCTGTGCCCATAGCGCCTCACCGGCCTAATTGGTTACTCGCTCTTCATTTGCTTTTTGATTATATCGTCCAAATTAATGCAATCATTAATCGGCAATCCAAGGGACACATCGTTTTATCAATCAGCGGACTGCGCGGAGGATTTGTCTGATAATACTGTCGTTATAAAGAAACGGGGCGCTTTTAGAACACGATAGAATAAGTCATTTTTCAGCCTGTAAATAAAAAACTTCCAGTCTGACTTTGCGTCCCAATAAAAAAACCGCTGACGAAGAATCCGACAGTGGCTGCTGGATATTTCTGCAAGGTAGGATTTTAGCCGGTGATGGTTCGCCAGCCTTGATTTAATTCCTCAAGAATTCCAATCACCTCGCGGATCATCCGGGGATCTTTTTTGAGATTCGCCTCGGCCAGATGCATGTGCATAAAATTGTAAAGTCCGCGGAGGTTTTGTGCGATGGGGCCGCCCGCCTGCATATCCAGGACGGAGTTCAATTCAAAAAGAATGTCCTGGGTCTTGCCGATGTGTTTTCCTTTGGCGGCAAAATCGCCGGCGTCAATGTCAGCGATGGCCTGGCGGAGAAAGCGAATCGCGCCGTCATAAAGCATCACAATCAGCCGTCCCCGGCTTTGTGTGCTGACGGCGGTTTCCTGGTATGTGCTGAATCCGTTCATAATCACTCCCCGACGTCAAACGCCGGATACGGCCGTTCTGACGGCCTCCTCGAAAATCTCCAATTCCGGTCAGACCGTATAGGGTTCCGGAAGACAGCCGCACGTCATATCGCACGACTGCCCTCCGGATAGTTGTTGAAGTACCTTACCGCAACAGTGTCAGGGCCATCTGAGGCATCATGTTGGCCTGTGACAGCATCGAAACGCCGGCCTGAGCCAGTACCTGGTTGCGCGTCAGGGACGCCATTTCAGTCGCAACATCCACGTCCGAAACGCGGGACTCGGAAGCCATCATGTTTTCCGTCTGAATGTTCAGCACTTCACTGGTGCTTTCCAGACGGTTCATCATATAACCGAACATCGCACGGGCGCTGTCCTTAGTGATGATCGCATTCGTAAGCGTGCCCATTGCGGAAATGGCACTGTCCTGACTGGAAATCTTGACCGAATCCACAAGGCCCAGTGCTGAACTTTGGACATCGACGGACCGAACAGAAATCGTCTCGTCCGAGCCGAAGTGAACGGTCGCCGCGGTGGCCGAGTCTGTGTTGAGCAGGTTGATGCTGTTGAAATTGGCGCTTCGTGCAATACGATTGATTTCCGCCCGCATCTGCTGGAACTCATTGTTCATAATCCGACGCTGTTCGTCCGAATACGAACCGGTTGCCGCCTGCTCGGCCAGCTCCTTCATACGAATCAGCGCGTTGTCGACGACCGCCATCGCGCCTTCCATCGTCTGAAGCATGCTGATCGCGTCATTGGCGTTACGTGTGCCTTGCTTGAGCACGGCAATATCCGCCCGCATCAATTCGCGAACGGCCAGACCCGCCGCATCGTCCTTGGCACTGTTGATGCGAAGACCGCTGGACAACCGCTCGATAGATTTGGACAGAGCGCCATAACTCATACCCAAATGCCGTGCGGCGTTTTCCGCCATTAAATTGTTCTTGATTGCTAACATTTCTTTTACTCCTAAATAAGTGTTTTGAATGTGCCCCTGTCAGGACATTATCCGGATACACTGTTTACGGTATAAACGCCGCACACGCGACATTCTCTTTCATTATCGACGCGAAAAACAGCTTCTTAAGCCCGTAAAACAGCATTAAAACCGGTTATTCGGCAACGCCCGATAGTGCATCGGCGGACGGGGGTAATAGCAGGTCAGGCCCGACAAAAATTTTTAAAAAAAAATTCCGGCACCTTTGTATGGAAATGACGATAAAATTGTGTGTCGATGTCAAAAAAAGCGTATATCATTGGGAGTACTGACATTTTTATCGGGCCGCCCGACCGAATTCCTCTCTAAAACCTTTTTTCTGCAATCGGACAATCCGGCTGTTATGCGCATAAAAAAAGCTTTGCTTAACGCAAAGCTTGTCTGTTGTGCTGTGTTACTGATAATCAGAGGCTGATTTTACGCCACGCTCCGGATAAATCGTCCAGCATCCCGATCACTTTATCAATCATAGCCGCGTCGTTTTTCAGATTGGCATCACCCAAATACCGCCAGATAAAATTGTACAGGGACCGGAGATTCTGTGCGATGCGCCCCCCCTTCTCCATATTCAGCGACGTATTCAGCTCAAATACGATATCGCGCGCCTTGTTGATATAACGATTTCGGGCCGGAATATCATTGGCCCGGATGCTTTCCTGTGCCTGGCGAAGAAACGTGACGGCGCCGTCGTAAAGCATCACAATCAAACGCCCCTGATGTTGTGTGGTAACAGCATTTTCTTGATATGTGGCTACTGCATTCATTGGTCACTCCTTACAAAACACAACCCATTGAAGAATCATAACAATAATTAAACAGTTCTTATGAGAGGGGTCGGTCCGGCTGCTCAGAGCCGAACCGCCCCGTACTCATGGTAAGAAGTCTATTTAGCTTAACGCAGCAGCGTCAGCGCCATTTGCGGCATCATATTGGCCTGCGAGAGCATGGCCACGCCGGCCTGCGACAACACCTGGTTGCGGGTCAGGGCCGCCATTTCGGTCGCCACATCCACGTCCGAGATACGCGACTCGGCAGCCATCAGGTTTTCCGACTGGATGTTAAGCACCTCGCTGGTGCTTTCCAGGCGGTTCATCATATACCCGAACATCGCACGGGCACTGTCTTTAAGAATAATCGCATTATAGACCGTATCCAGCGCCGAAATGGCACTGTCCTGATCTGCAATCGAAACCGAGTCTGTCAGGCCCAGTGCGGAACTCTGCACATCGACGGCCCCGACATTAATCGTCTCCTCGGAGCCAAAGTGAATTGTCGCGGCGGTGGCCGAATCGACATTCAGCAGATTGATGCTGTTGAACTCCGTACTACGCGAAATACGGTTGATTTCGCTGCGCATCTGCTCGAACTCGTTGTTCATAATCCGACGCTGCTCGGGTGAATAGGATCCCGTCGCGGCCTGCTCGGCCAACTCCATCATACGCACAAGAATTGAGTCGATGGAACCCAGCGCCCCTTCCATTGTCTGGAGCATGCTGATTGCGTCGTTAGCGTTGCGTGCCCCTTGTTTGAGCACGGCGATGTCCGCTCGCATCAATTCGCGGACGGCCAGCCCCGCCGCGTCGTCCTTGGCGCTGTTGATCCGCAAACCGCTGCTGAGCCGCTCCACCGATTGGGCCAGAGCCGAATAACTGCGGCCTAAGTGCCGGGCAGCGCTTTCTGCCATTAAGTTGTTTTTAATTGCTAACATACTAAATTCTCCTTACCACGTTGAATTAAGTTTTACAAAACGACCATTTCCGACAAATACAAGTCTCCGATAAAAACCGTTCCTGAGCGTCGATTCAAAATACATTATCGGAGATGTTTTTGCCTTCTTAAGGGATTTGTGAACAATATTTTCTGATTCCAATAAAAATGTGACTGCTTTATACAGGATGCATTTTTTATCGGAACGTTCGATAATGTTTCAGCTCTTCTGTCCGGTCGTCCCACGCCATTTTGACTCCGGCCAGCCAACCTTTTATCGGCCGAGCCGTATAAGTTGCCATGGCAGACGGAGGTGTGTCGAAAAACGCTGGCAAAAGTCCCAAAAGACGTTAGAGTATCGACTCGGCAGAAAAAACACGATATTGAGGTAAAATGGATGATACCGCTAAATCTGGAAACAATTGAAGAATGGCTTCGCCAGACTGACGAAATCCGTCTGGAACCGCTTTGGGCGGAGGCGGACGCGGTGCGTAAGGCACACGTCGGGGACGCGGTGCATTTGCGGGGATTAATTGAGATTTCAAACTACTGCATCCGGCAGTGTGCCTATTGCGGGCTTTCGGTGACCAATACCCAGCTTGAGCGATACCGGATGACCGATGACGAGATTTTGGATTGCGCCCGGCAGGCCCGTGATTTCGGCTATGGAACGGTTGTGCTGCAGGCGGGGGAAGACTACGGCCTTGAGGCCGAGCGGATTGCCGGGCTGGTGCGGGCAATTAAATCTCAACTGTCGCTGGCCGTGACGCTGAGCTTGGGCGAGCGGCCATACGAAGACCTCGCGGCATGGCGTAAAGCCGGCGCGGATAGGTACTTATTGCGATTTGAAACCTCCGATAAAGAACTTTATGCGAGCATTCACCCTCCGCGTCCGGGGCAGACGGTTGACCGGATGGCGATACTCCGTCACCTGCGAATGCTGGGATACGAGGTCGGCAGCGGGGTGATGATCGGGATTCCCGGCCAGAGCTATCGGACATTGGCACACGACATTTTGCACTTTGAGTCGTTTGATTTCGACATGATCGGCGTCGGGCCGTATATTCCCAACCCACAGACGCCGCTGGGACGGGGTGAAATCGCTGTCCCGATTGCCGAGGAAGACCAAGTGCCGAGCGATGAACTGATGACCTATAAGGTCATTGCGCTGACACGACTGGTCTGCCCGCAAGCGAATATTCCCAGTACGACCGCCCTGGCGACGATCAATCGCGAGTCGGGACGGGAACTGGGGCTGATGCGCGGGGCTAATATCGTCATGCCCAATATGACACCCGTGGCGTACCGCACACGCTACGAGATTTACCCCGGTAAGGCCTGCATCAATGAGACAGCCCAAGCCTGTCAGGGATGTCTGAAGGGGCGGATTAGCGCCATCGGCCGCGTTGTCGGCGACGGCCCCGGCGGGCGAATCCGCTGAAGCCACGGCCTGGTTGGATTGGCATAATAATGCGTCGTCAAAATACAAGATACGCAATAGATTACCCCGATTTCACTGACGCACGAATTATCTTGATGGCGTTGGCTTTTTATCCGTTGGCCAGACGGCACAGGATTTCAGCGCCCTGCCGCAATTTTTCTTCGCTCGTGGTGTAGCACATTCTAAAATGCGTATCCCGTTCGCTGAAGACGTTGCCGGGGATGATCAGCACGTTGTGGGCGATGGCGTCTTTGACAAACTCGGTGGCCGAGGCGTACCGATCCGGCTTTTGCGCAAACATATAAAACGCCCCGCCGGGTTTGTGCAGTTTGAACGTGCCTTTCAGGCCGTCATAGAGCGTATCGCGCTTGACGCGGTACGCCTCGACGTAGCTGCGCATATCCTGTGCCAGCGCCGTCGGCAGCGCACACTGGAACGGAGTGGGCGCACAGACAAACGTATATTGCTGGATCATCAGCATCGATTCCATCAGCGACGCCAGCGCCTCCGAGCAGGCCGCGTACCCCATCCGCCAGCCGGTCATGCCGAAGCTCTTGCCGAAGCCCTTGAACAGCACCGTCTTGTCGTAATACTTGCCGATGCACAGATGCTCGGCCTCATAGCTGAACATATCGTAGATTTCGTCGCTGAGCAGGATGATGTCCCGCTTTCGGGCAATGTCAACGACCGCCTTGATCTCATCTTCCGAATAAACCCCGCCGGTCGGATTGGAAGGCGAGTTCAGGATGATCAGCTTGGTCTTGTCCGTTACGGACGCGGCGATCTTTTCAACCGGCAGCTTAAAATCCGGATAGCTATCGACATACACGCACGTCCCGCCCAGCATCCGCACCAAGTGCTTGTACATCACAAAATACGGATCGGGCACAACGATCTCATCGCCGGGGTTGATCAGCGCCATAAACGCCAGCAGCAGTCCGCCGGTGACGCCGTTGGTCAGCATCACCCGCGGCTTGTCCCAGCCGGTCTCGGCGACCACCTTCGGACAGAGTTGTTCCAGGATCGCCGCCTCCCCGGCCGTCTGCGAATAGCGATTCAGACCGTTGCGGATGGCTTCGATGGCCGCATCCTTGACCGGTTCCGGCACATCAAATTCCGGCTGTCCGATAGACAGGTTGATCGGGTCTTCGAGCGTCGCCCCCAGCGCAAAGACCTTGCGGATGCCGCTGGCGTCGATCAGTTTGGTACGGTCTGCCAAGTAGTTCTTCATCGGTTTCTCGTTTCTTTAACCGGTATCGCCGGCATCTTGCCGGCTGCAGAAGTTATGCCGGCTGGAAGCCGGCGATACAATGGTTACGCGCAACAGAATGCCGCCCGCAGGAGAACGCTTTTCCACACGGCGCGGCAGGATTGCACAGAACGTTAGACTCTGTACTTAGGCCAATTTGCGGTGGGCGACCTTCGGCAGCCCAAGCACCTTGTCGCCTTCAGCCCAGCGTTCCTCGACTTTGAGGGTCTTGATACGCTCTTCGCGCGACAGCACATTACGATGGCGCTTCAGCGCACTTTTAACTTTCAATGACGGATCAATCGACATTATCGTCTCCTGAAAAATTGGTTATTGCCTTAACATTCCATAAGCGTCCTGAAACGGCTCAGCGCCAAACTGCCTGTCGCCGGTTTCAACCGCATATCGCTTTCCGACTGTTCGGATTCGCTGTAACATCGCATGGCCGTCGGTGCCGGTTCGATTCGGATTTTCGAATCGGTCCCGCGTGACCAGATAACTGCCGCCGCCGAGACGAATTATCGCGGTGTCGATGCCGTTTTGGGCGAAAAAGTCCCGCACCGGCAGCAATTCACTTTCCCGCGACGCCGTAATGTACTGAACCACAATGACATTATTGCCCGTCTGCGTCGGCGGACTAACCACCGGCGGCGGTGTCGGCGTCGGTTCGGGCGTCCGCGGTACGCGCGGCGTCGTCGGCTCGACTACCGGACGGGGTTCCACCGGCGGCGGGGTTTCGTCCGGCGGTTGCTGGGAGACCTGCTCGTCGCCTGGCGGAAGAGAAGGTTTCAATCCAATAAGGGCTTTCCCGACCCAAAACACCGCTATAACTACCGCCGCTGTCGCCAGAATCGCTCCGATCCCCAACAGCACCGGCCGTACGCGGGCAAACAACACCTGCGGAAGCAGGTTTTTGCGCAAAGACGACACCCGAAATCGAGCTTTCGGCTTTTGATAACGCTCAAAAAGGGCGGATTTTTCGGTCAGCGTCGGCTTTTTTCCTAACATCTCATGTGCCGGATCCAGCCGCGGCCTGTGCGATTGCCCCTCGGCCTGACGATCCGAACGCATTTGTCCGGTCTTCAGCCCTTGGGCAATTTTCGCCTGTCCCTGACGAATGGCGTCGCGCAGTTCGGAAAAATTAGGTTCCCGACCCATAATCCATATATTCCCTTCAGATACCCGAAATCGACCGTTCCGAGGAGAGTTCCCCGACGAATCGACTTCGAGATTCGTCCTTAAAACACAGTACTCTACATAATTTCGTGCCGATATGCAACCGGAAACTTTCAAAGAAATCGTTTTTTTGTGTTTCTTTTTCTGGTTATTGCCTTGACTTTCGCTTGTTGAGACGTTATAAACTCCCCTTTTCCAGATATTTTTGCTTTACGAAGCCCCTTGGATGATATATTAATGAAAGTGTTCAGGCGGGTTTTTTGAGTTTTCAGGGCATTCGGGCGTGTACCCGATGCCGCGGCGACAAAAAAAACATTTACCGAACGCGAAACAGGACTTGTGTATCACTAATTTTAGCGGAGTTGAATTAAGTTATGCTTCCAGTAAAAAAAATCAGTCGAACCAAGACGCGAAGCCGTCGAGCTCACCATGCGCTTAAGCCGGTGAACTATTCGTTGTGCAAAAAGTGCGGCTCAGCCAAGCTGCCCCACAGCGCCTGCGGCCAGTGCGGCTACCTCAACCCCAACATCACGCTCAAGCTCGCCGAGGAGGCCGAAAGCTAAGATGCGCATCGCAATCGACGCTATGGGTGGCGATTTTGCACCCGGTGAGATTGTCGCCGGGGCACTGCAGGGCAGGGAAGTCCTGGATGGCGGTGATGAAATCGTGTTGGTCGGCGACGAAGTCGTTTTGCGCCAGACGCTTGTCTCGCTCAAGGCGTCGCCCGACACCTTCCGCATTTTTCACGCCCCCGACATTATTGGGATGAACGAGTCGCCTATCGAGGCGATTCGTCACAAGCCCAAAAGTTCGATTGCCGTAATGGCGCACGCCGCCTCGCACCGCCAGGTGGACGCCGTTCTGTCGGCGGGCAACACCGGCGCCTGTGTCGGCGCCTGCCAGCTTCGGATGCGCACGCTGCCCGGCGTTTCGCGCCCCGGCATCGCCGTGGTGCTGCCGACGTATGGCGGCCCGGTCACCATTTGCGACGTCGGCGCCAACATCGCCTGCAAGCCTCTGCATCTCTACCAATACGCCATTATGGCCAGCGTCTATGCCCGCGAAATGTTCGGCATCCTTTCGCCCCGCGTAGGGATGATGAATATCGGCGAAGAAGAGGCCAAAGGCACAGACCTCATCAAAAAAACGCGCGACCTGCTGAAAAACGACCCCAACATCAATTTCATCGGCAATCTGGAAGGACGCGATTTGTTCGAGGGAAAGTGCGACGTAGTCATCTGTGAAGGCTTCGTTGGCAACGTCATCCTCAAACTGTCCGAAGGCATGGCGAATATGATCTTCAACGCGATTCGCGTCGAACTGATGACCCGCAACAAACTCTTGGGGCTGTGGTTCAAATCGATTGCCAAAAATATCTTCAAAAAATATGACTACCACGAGTACGGCGGCGCGCTGCTGCTGGGCGTCAACGGCACGTCCCTGATCTGCCACGGCTCCAGTAAGGCCCGCACCATCAAAAACGCGATTCGCGCCTGTAAAAAGTTTTACGACAAGAAAATCAATGACCAGATCGTTAGTGCAATTTCCAAATCAGCGGTGACCAACAATGGTGCATAATCCTACATTACAATCTCAGGCACGGTTTCGAGCGGTGGTCGCCGGAACCGGCTCGGCGGTTCCTGAAAAAATTCTGACCAACGAAGACTTTACCAAGATCGTGGAGACCACCGACGAGTGGATCACCACGCGGACCGGTATCAAGACGCGGCACATCGCAGGCGACGGCGACACCACCGGCACACTGGCCGCCGAGGCGGCACGCCGTGCGATTGCCGACGCCGGAATGAGCGCCGAGGATATCGAGTTGATTATCTGCGGCACGATCACTCCGGAGATGGTCTTCCCCGCCACCGCCTGCTTTGTGCAGGAGATGATCGGCGCGGTCAATGCATGGGCCTTTGACCTGTCGGCGGCCTGCAGCGGGTTTGTCTACGGCCTGTCCATCGCCCAGCAGTTTGTCAGTTCCGGCCGGTATAAATCGGCGCTGGTCATCGGCGCCGAGACACTCAGCCGGATTACCGATTACACCGACCGCGGAAGCTGCATCCTGTTCGGCGACGGCGCAGGCGCAGTCATCGTCAAAGCCGCCGAATCCGGCTCCAACGGCCTGATGTACAGCACCTCGTTTTCCGACGGACGCGGCTGGACATCGCTGAATTGCGTCGCTTACGGGTCGCGCAACCCCGTCAGCAAACCGCTGGCCGACCCGAAAATGGTCTATATGAACATCCAAGGACGAGAAATTTATCAGCAGGCTGTGCGGCGGATTGTCGAACTGGTGAAAGAATGCCTTGAAAAGTGCGATCTGAGCGTCGAGCAAATCAAGATGTTTATCCCGCACCAGATGAATGCACGCATCATCGAATCGGTCGGTAAACGCCTGAAATTTGCCGATGACCAGATTTTCATCAACATCGATAAATACGGCAACACCTCGGCGGCGTCAATTCCGATCGCGTTGGATGAATGCCGTCGGCTGGGCAAACTCCAGTCCGGCGACATCGTCCTTTTGGTCGCGTTCGGCGGTGGACTGACTTGGGGCGCAAACGTCATACAGTTATAGAACCGTTCGTAGTTCAAGCTTTAGCTTGTTATTAATTAGTAGGTTGAATTTTTGAATACAATGAAAACAGCTTTTCTATTTCCGGGACAAGGCGCTCAATACGTCGGCATGGGCAAAGACCTCGCCGACCATTCGCCCATTGCCGCGGCGTTGTTTGACAAGGCCAACGCGATTGTCGGCTATGACCTGCGGCAGTTCTGCTTTGACGGTCCGGAAGACAAACTCAACGCGACGACCGTGTCGCAGCCGGCGATCTTTGCGGTCAGCGCCGCGATGCTCGCTGTTGTTCAAGACAAAACACCCAATCTATTGCCCGACATCACCGCCGGCCTGAGCATGGGCGAATACACCGCCCTGTACGCCGCCGGCCTGATGACGTTTGAGGACACGCTGCGGCTGGTTCAAAAACGCGGCGACGCGATGCAGGCTGCCGCCGACGCCTCCAACGGCTCAATGGTCAGCCTGCTGGGCTTGGACGAAGACAAGGTGCGGGCCTTGTGTGACGAGGCCGCCGAAGGCGACGTACTGGAACCGGTCAATTTCAACTGTCCCGGCCAGATCGTCATCAGCGGCAGTGTCGACGCCTGCAAACGCGCCGAGCAATTGGCCGAAAAATACGGCGCAATGAAGGCCATCCCGCTGGCCGTGGCCGGCGCGTTCCACTCATCAATGATGGACCCGGCCGCTCGCGAATTGGAACAGGCGTTGGCCGACTGTCCCATCCAGAAACCGACCTCACCGAAGGCCATCGCCAACATCACCGCCGACTTCTACACCGATGCGGCGGCGATTCGGCAGGGACTGGTCAAACAGCTTGTTCAGCCGATTCTGTGGCAAAAATGTATGGAACGTCTCTTGGCCGAGGGCGTCGAGACCTTTTATGAAATCGGCCCCGGCCGGGTCTTGACCGGACTGATGAAGCGGATTCACAGGCGAGCCAATGTCGTCAATCTCAGCTCATGGGACGCGATACAAGCTATATGATTATGTAGGGCAAGACCGATGTGTCTGCCCAGTGAGAAAATTGTTTATTAGTAAGGATACAAAACAATGACACAGCGTTTAGCCGTCGTAACAGGCGCCGCCCGCGGGATCGGGCGTGCCATTGTACTGGAACTGCTCAAGCAGGGGCGAAAAGTCGCCGGCTTAGATCTGAATGCCGAGCAACTGGCCGAGTTGGAAAAGGTCGTAAAAGAAGCGGGGTTCAGCGTCATTACCTGCTGTCTGGACATTACCAATACTGAAAAACTGACTGAAACGCTCGAAAAACTGGCCGACGAACACGGCGGAATCAGCATTTTGGTCAATAATGCGGGCATTACGCGCGACAAACTGATGATCCAGATGGACGATGACGACTTTGACAAGGTCATGAACGTCAATCTTCGGGCCGCTTTTGCCGCCACGCGCGTGGCCGCCCGCTCGATGCTGCGAAACAAGTTCGGCCGTATCGTTAATATCGCCTCCGTCGCCGGTGTGATGGGGCAGGCCGGCTCGGCCAATTACGCCGCCAGCAAGGCCGGGATGATCGGAATGACTAAGTCCATCGCCCGCGAAGTGGGCAAAAAGAACGTCACCGCCAATTGCATCGCCCCCGGCTTTATCATGACCGAAATGACCGAGGTGCTGTCGGATATCGTCAAAAACGGTGCCTTGGCCGTAATTCCCGTCAAACGCTTCGGAAAACCCGAAGAAATCGCCCGCACCGTCGCGTTTCTGGCCGCCGACGAGGCCGGATACATCACCGGGCAGGTGTTATGCGTCGATGGCGGCATGGCCATGTAATTTACCTAAGATTTTTGTTAAAAAATGATTGAAAACGCGACTTTTGGCCGGTATAGTACCGCCAAACCCGCAAATACGTGATTGAATCGTAATAAACAGTTACAAAACGGATTGAAACAGAAACCTTGATATTTTAGGAGTAGAAACGTGGCAGATTTAGATGTTCAGGCCATTGAGGCAAAGGTCATTGAGATCGTCAGCGAGCAAATGGGCGTCGATAAGGCCGAGATTTCGCGCGAAACGTCTTTCATCAACGACCTCAATGCCGACTCGTTGGATACCGTCGAATTGGTGATGGAGTTTGAGGATGAGTTTGATATGAGCATCCCCGACGAAGAAGCCGAAAAGATTCAAACCGTCGGCGCCGCCATCGATTATATCGTTTCCATTGCCAAGAGCCAGCAGGACTAAGAGACGGGAGTTCCATGACAGAGCGTCGTGTTGTCATTACCGGACTGGGCTGTGTAACGCCGCTGGCCGAATCCCCGGAAGCCCTCTTTGAGGGCCTGTGCCAGGCGCGCAGTGCGATTTCCATAATCGAATCCTTTGATACCTCTGAGTATCCCGTCAAAATCGGCGGCGAGTGCAAACAGTTCGATATCGAAAATTACGCCGGTGTGCGCGAAGCCAAGCGGATGGACCGCTTCACGCAGATGGCGCTGGCCTCTTCGATTCAGGCGGTCAATGACAGCGGTCTGGACTTCGAAGCGGAAAACAAACACCGTATCGGCGTGATCATCGGAACGGGCATCGGCGGCATCAAAGAAATCGAAGACCAGCACATTCGCCTGCTGAACAAAGGCCCGCGAAAAGTCTCGCCCTTCTGCGTCCCCAAATTGATGGGCAACGCCGCCAGCGGCTGCGTCTCCATCCAGTACGGGCTAAAAGGGCCGAACCTGTGCATCGTGACAGCCTGTGCCTCGGCCAGTCACGCCATCGGCGAGGCCTTCTGGAACGTCCGGAGCGGACGCAGCGACGTCTGTATCACCGGCGGCTCGGAAGCGGCCCTGACCCCCATCGGCCTGGCCTCGTTCTGTGCTCTGCGGTCACTGAGCACCCGAAACGATAACCCCACCTGCGCCTCGCGGCCGTTTGACAAAGACCGAAACGGATTCGTCTTGTCCGAAGGGGCCGGCATCCTGATTCTCGAAGAATACGAACGCGCCAAAAAACGTGGTGCCAAGATTTACGCCGAGCTTATCGGCTACGGCGCAACCGGCGACGGCCATCATATCACCGCGCCGCTGGAAGACGGATCGGGAGCCACTGAAGCGATGAAACTGGCGCTGGAACAGGCCAATATCGCCCCGGACAAGATCGACTACATCAACGCCCATGGCACCAGCACCGAGCTGAACGATGCCGCCGAGAGCTTGGCCATCAAGAATGTCTTCGGCGCCCACGCCTACAAGCTGCCCGTCAGCTCGACAAAAAGCTGTATCGGCCATACCCTCGGTGCAAGCGGGGCCATTGAACTGGTTGTGTGCTGCAAGACGATTGAAAAGGGCGTCATCCATCCGACCGCCAATCTCGACCAGGTGGCCGACGAATGCGATCCGAAGATGGATTATGTCCCCAAACAGGCACGGTCGGCCAAGGTCAACGTGGCCTTGAGCAACTCGCTGGGCTTTGGGGGGCACAATAGCACCCTGATTATCGCAAAGGTGTAAACCGAGAATCGGTTTTATTCATTCTAAAAACGTGTATAATAACCCCGGCCACACAGTCGGGGTTATTTTTTATACGAAAGGGATGCCTTAATGTCGTTGTGGTGGGCAATATTACTGTTGCCAGTCGGAATTTGCGCCCTCGTCAAAGGGGCCGACTGGCTGGTGGACGGTGCGGTCGCCGCGGCCGAGCGGCTGGGGATGACGCCGCTGGTCATTGGACTGACGGTCGTGGCGATGGGAACATCGGCGCCCGAGGTCGCCTCCAGCATCGCCGCCGCCCTGACCGGCTCCGGCGACATCGCCGTCGGCAACGTCTATGGCTCCAACATCGCCAACCTGGCCCTGGTTGGCGGGCTGTGCGCCATTTTCCGCCCACTCATCGTCCATCGTGCCGTCATTAGCCGCGACATTCCCCTGATGCTGGCCGCCGTCTTTGTCCTCTGGCCTGTCATGCGGAACGGCACTGTGTCCCGTTTCGAAGCGGTACTGTTGCTTGTGTGTTTTACGGCAATCCTTGCGGTGATGGTCTCCACCGAACGTCGCCGTACCATCGCCGATAGAAAAGTGCTGGCCGAGGTTGAGGCCAAAATCGAAAAAACCGCCTGCCATATCCCCAAATCGCTTGGAATTTCACTGTTCTTTGTGGCAGTCGGTCTGGTGTGCCTGTCCGTCGGCGCCCATCTGACGGTTCAGAGCGCTTCGGTCCTGGGGCGTGCCGTCGGCATTTCAGAAGCCGTCATCGGCCTGACGGTCGTCGCCATCGGAACATCGCTGCCGGAGTTGACCGCCTCTTTGGTGGCCGTTATCAAAGGACACGACGACCTCTCGGTCGGCAATCTCGTCGGCTCCAATATCTTCAATGCGCTGCTGGTCATCGGCGCCGCCGGCCTGACCAAGCCCTTCGCGGCCAACGCACGATTTGCGGGGTGGGATTTCTGGCTGATGGCCGGAACGTCCGTCGTCTTTGCCGCGGTCGCATTCAAATTTCGTCGCATCCCGCGCCCCGCCGGCTGGGTCTTACTCATCGGCTACTGCGGCTACATCGCCTGGCTGTTCCTGCCGGGTCGATAAAAAAAGACAGAGGACAATTATCTGTCCCCTGTCTTCTGATTTCTGATATCTGGCCTCTGCGGTCAGTTCGTCCCCTCCCAGAGCACCATCCCCTGCTCATACGGCTCGACTAGATCTTTATGACGCGGTAAAATCCGCAGCGAAAAGCCGTGCTTGCCCGATGCGTGACAAGGAATCGATCCGCTGAACTTCGCCTCTTTGTTTTCATTCAGCGACCCTTCGACAAACCGCATGTCGGTAATCTGAGGATGCTCAATCCGTCCAGCCGAATCCACAACGCCGTGGAAAATCTGCACCGACACATCCTCCGGCGTAAGCCGTCCAAGCTGCACTTGGGCGCTGACCGTGATTACGGCGCCGACTTGCAGCTCCGGGCTTCGTCCGTTCCAGTGCGTGAAAACCTCGCCGTTTTGGGTCTGGACTTCGACGTTGCGAATCTCCAGATCGCTCCAGGCATGGCGGACATTGTTTTTCCACATCGCCAGCTCACGAACCCGCGCGCTGTCGTCGGAGGTCAGCTCGCGCCATTTGACATCGGCGGCCGTATAAAATTTTCGCGTATAGTCGGCCACCATCCGGCTGGTATTGAACCGGGGGGCGCACCATTTGATGGTGTTCTTCATCCGTCGGATCCAGCGCCGCGGCAGCCGTTCCTTGGATTGTGCAAAATACAGCGGCACCACTTCCTGCTCCAGCAGATTGAAGATCGCATGCGACTCAACCTGATCCTGATACGCCAGGTCGTCGTATTCCTCGCCGGCCCCAATGATCCAGCCGCCGTCGGGGATGTACCCTTCGCACCACCACCCGTCCAGCGTACTCATATTCAGCACGCCGTTGAGGGCCGCCTTCATCCCGCTGGTGCCGCTGGCCTCCATCGGCCGCCGCGGATTGTTCAGCCAGACGTCCACGCCCTGAACCAGATACCGGGCGATATCGATATCGTAATCTTCCAAAAACAGCAATCGCCGGCGAATCTCCGGATGCTCGCTGGCAAAATGCACCAACTGCCGGATGATCTCTTTGCCCGCCGTGTCGCGCGGATGGGCCTTGCCGGCAAAGATAAACTGCACCGGCGTTTCGGTATTGCTCAGCAGTTTGATCAGCCGCTGGGGCTCGCGCAGCAGCAGATTGCCACGTTTATACGTCGCAAATCGCCGCGCAAACCCGATGGTCAAGGCTTCCGGGTCCAGCACTTCTTCGGCCCAGTTCAGCTCGGTATGAAATGCGCCGCGCCGCTGAAGCTGACGTTTCAGACGCGAACGCGCAAAGCCCACCAGACGTTCCTTGCACCGCTGATGAATCCGCCACAACTCCTCGTCCGGAATCTGGTCGATGTTGTGCCAGATGGATTTATCGACCACCTCTTCGCCCCAGCGCGCCCCCAGATACCGCTCAAACAGCATATTGATCTCGGCGCTGAGCCAGGTCTTGGCGTGAATGCCGTTGGTGATGGCGTTGATCGGCACCTCTTCGGTCGGCAGCTCCATCCATAGGCCAGACCATATCTTCCGTGACACCTCGCCGTGAAGCTGGCTGACACCGTTGCGATAGGCGCTGGTGCGGATCGCCAGCACCGGCATCTTGAACGTTTCGGTTGCGTTGTCCGCGTGCACGCGTCCCAAGGCCAAGAACTGCTCGCGGTTAAGCCCCAGCTTACCGTAGTAATGGCCGAAGTACTTATCGATCATCTCGGCCGGAAACTCATCGTTGCCCGCCGCCACCGGCGTGTGCACGGTGAAGACATTGCTGGCCTTGGCCGCCTCAAACGCCTCTTCGTAGGTCATATTGTACCGGCTGCGAATCCGCCGCACACGCTCCAGCGCCATAAACGCCGCATGACCCTCGTTCATGTGACAGACCGACGGCTCAAGGTTCATCCCATACAGGGCTTTGAGACCGCCGATGCCCAGCACGATCTCCTGACAAATACGCATCTCCGAATCGCCGCCGTACAGCGTCTGCGTGATCGTTCGATCAAACGTGGAATTTGTCGGCAGATTGGTATCCAGCAAAAACAGCGGCGTGCGTCCGATCATCGCCTTCCAGATCTGGGCGGTAACCGTTCGTCCCGGAAACGGAATATTCACCGTCAGCGGGTGGCCGCTTTCCTTACGCACCATCGTCACCGGCATATTGTGGAAATCGTTATCGATATAATGTTCCTGCTGCCAGCCGTCGGTGTTCAGGTATTGCCGAAAGTACCCTTTTTGGTACAACAGCCCGATCCCCACCAGCGGCACCCCCAGATCCGAGGCGCTTTTTAAATGATCGCCCGCCAGAATCCCCAAGCCGCCGGAATAAATCGGCAGGCTTTCGTGAACGCCGAATTCGGCGCTGAAATACGCGATGACCGGGGACACGCCGTCGCGGGAGTAAATCTTGTCAAACCAGGACGGCGCCGTCAGCGTCTCATCCAGCTTCTGACGCGCCTGCTGCAATTGATACAAAAATCCTTCGTTCCTCGCCAAATCCTCCAGACGCGCCTGCGAGACCATCCCCAGCATGCGAATCGGGTTATGGGCGCACTGCTTCCACAGGTCGTAATCAATCCGGCGAAAAATCTCCGCAATTTCATAATGCCATGACCAGTACAAATTCTCGGCCACAACAACCAAATCTTTCAGGGCCTCCGGCAGCGACGGTTTTACGGTAAACGTTCGCACCGTCTGGATGCCCATTTTTTCATGCTTAGGTAAATCTGTCGATAATGTCATAGAAGTCTCCGAGTTCTCAAAAATTCCGATAAAGCGTTCATCGGCAGGAATTTAAATTGTCTTAACACAAATTCATCAAAGAGCAAGAAGCGGCAGCCGATTGAAATGGCCGCCTCCCTAATAGTCCTATAATAGCTATCAATAATCATTTGGGATGTCACTTAAAAAGAGTATTGTAATCCTTGTCCGAAGTGCCATAAAACGCATTGGCCGCCCATTTGCCCTTACCGCATCATCGCCCCGCCGTAATTCCCGCCAAGCCCGCCATTACGTCCGCCGTACATCGAATGCTGACCGGACGGTGAGGCGAAAATATCACCCACCGAATAAACCGCCATTCGCGGCTTATAAACCCCGCCATAACGGGTCGAAAGCGTCAGTATCCCGCCCTCGGCGGTGAGGGTCAAGGCCGAATTCGGCGCCGCAGACCGCAGAATCAAGTCAAGCCCCCTGTCCAGCCGTATCCGTCCAAGCCCCTCTATCCCAATCGGCATATCCCGATCCACAAGGGCGTTCCGCTCAAGGTCATTCCATAAAATCAACAACGGCAACCGAGGCTCAACGGATTCGGCCACAATCGTCAGCGCCTCTTGGACGGTGGTCTCAGGACCGATCCGCGACAAATCCACCGTGCGGGTAAGCAGTGTTTGCAGCGATTCGCCGCTCCTGCCAACAGGCGCTGCGCGCGGCCTGTCAATGGCTCTTTCGGGAGGTTCAAAAGACAAAACCTCCGTCCGCACTTGCGGCTGAGGCGTCGGCTCAGCGGGTAACGACCGCCGAACCAAACCTTCCCCCGCCATCTGGGCGCCCACATCCACCCCATCGACGTAAACGTCGGCAGTCAGGCGAAAATAGCCGCGATCCTCAACATTATGCAGCTTGATCTGCCGGGGGTCGCGGAGCCGTTCCTGCAAAAACTCCTGCGCTGCCGCCGCGTTCGGGCCGGACGTTGCCGCAACATCGCGCAGACGTACCGTAAACCGAACCGCCGTCGGCTGAGCATAATCCCGAATCCGACAGCTAAACGCCGTCGCATCCAAAACGGCCTCAACAGAAGCCACCGTATAAGAAACACCGCGTTCCGGAACCGACCCTGCTGCGCCGGTTACCAAAGCGCCAATCATAAACATCATTACTCCATACATGGACAATTCCTTTCTTGAATTAGAAGGTCTCTCCATGGCTTTGCGATATACTCTATTATCGCCGTCAACGCCAAAGGGTTCAAGGGAATTCTGGATGAATAAACCAATAACTACGCAAACAAGGTATGAATTAGGTGGTGCTTTGTATCAGACACGGTCTATCGATTTTACGGAAATACAAGTGTAGTCTATGTGCCGCACTCTTTCGACATCTTGATTTTTATGCACATTTCTTTAAGATTCGTAACCATAAGACATTGTCTATTCGAGGTTTATATGAAATTTTAAACATTGCGTTTTTGTCATTTGAATTTGTTTCGGATATAGAGCTTAGAATTTAGTGCTTTTGCGGCTGGTTGCTGGAAGATGGTCGCCGGCAGCCCTTTAATGTGCTTAGAAATTGGGTTTCGGCTCTGCCGCGCCAAGATATTGCCGTGTCGAAAAAAACTCCGGCCGCATCGTGCACCTAGGCCACCCGCTGGTCGTCGTAATAATACCGCGTTGTCGTTCCCGCTATTGCATCCACCTTTTCAATCCTTCGGCCGAGGGCATTCCCGGCTCCGCGGCCGGGACAAGCTCCGTAAATTCGGCGATATTGGTATTGCCGGCATTATATCCGCCAGCATTGTCATCAATTATCAAAGAGCATGTATCAGAAAAGAGTCCCGACACGTTTATTTATTCTTAGATATTGAAGTCGTGCTTTGTCCATTTTCAAAAACAGTTTCATAGCAATATACAGCATCTTTCTTTTCGACTTGCCAGGACAGGACTAATTTATTTTTGTTCGAGGATACTTTGAATTTATTCAATAGTTCTTGGTATTTTGAACCTCCCGAAGGAGAACCTGTATAACATTTTTCGAAAACTTTGTCTTCAATCTGCGATAAAGATTCAGGGTACTCCTGATTCGACTCATAGTATTCACGTATACAAGTTCGTATTACGTTATCTAAGAGCATTAAATCGGAATGTACTTGGTTTTGTTTTACGAGTGGTTTAATATAAGAGAAAAACAATACTCCAATAAAAGATAAAATCACAAAAATACAGATAACCGTAAGCAGAATTTTGTTTCTGGATTTCATAAATTATATGCTCCTTAGTATTTATTCCAGTACTGTGCCAAGGCTTCCTGCGGCGTATCTCTGGGGTCGTGAATTTTAATATCTTCAGCATATTCGGCAATCAGGTATTCCAAAAACAGTCTTATCGCATGTTTTTGATGCACCGAAAATAGATCAAATGTTTTTCGCTTCTCTTCGGTTCTTTTCCGAAATAATGCAACAATATCGCTTTTATCTCCAGAAAATTCTACAGTCAGGTATTCCAAAACCATCTTTATCTCATGTTTTTGCTGCTCCGAAAGAAGATCGTCAGTTCTATCCAGCACCAATGCAACACTATCACTCTTTGTGCTTTCATCAAAAACAAATTTCCAATCAAGAATCAGATTTTGGACAACATGATCAGAATCGCACTGATTATAGTGCTGCGCAGCAATTATCATATATCCCGGCAAATAATAGCAGAACGCCAGTGGAGTTAGATCATCCAGCCACGGCCAAGAATACCAATTTGTTTCTTCGGAATAACAACGTTCAGGTAAATCCTGCCATCGAACCCCGCCCAGCCCAGCCGTCTTATTGCCGCCATACTCTGCCTTGGCCATTCCTTTGCGAAGTATCTCTTTGTCTTTTGGGGGTGGTAAATCACCAAACGCTTGTTTAATTTCATGAATCAAGGTATCGATATCCATTTTTTCCCTTTTATGAAACTCAGCTTATTGTGGCTTAGTTGCTTTTGGGATTGGGTCTCTTTTCGCGAGATCATCCGCGATATACTTTACGCAGTTTGCTATACTCGTTCCATAGCGTTCCACGGCCGTGCCGATCGGCCCATACAAGACCGCCGGGTACAGATGATCGTGCCCGTAGTAGAGGTCCTGATTCGGCGCCTGCGCGGGAATGACATGCATCAGCAGCACCTCGTCGATGTAGTTGCCGAAGACAAAATACCGGTCGTCCGTCTCGACATTGCCGGAAACGAGCGTCTGCACCGCCACCCGCTGGTCGTCGTAGTAGTACCGCCTTGTCGTCCCCGCTATTGCGTCCACCTTTTCAATCCTTCGGCCTTCAGTTGTTTCTTTCGTGTTAAACATCGTAAACATTGCCGTATCTTCTGCACCCACAAGCTGCGCTTGAAGGCGCCACCCATGTTATGCCCTTTCATTTTACGCTGTCTTGCTTTTTCGTTGCAGAGCTCACCCTCCGTATTGTAGTATCTGGCTTTCATTGTTTCTTATTTTTCCAGTGTAATCTCCCGTTATATATGCCTGCTCCAATCGAGAAAAGCCAAACAAATATGTAAAACAAAAGGAAATAAATGTTATCTTCGGGAGATTTTGGCAAAAAAAGTTTTAACAAAAAACTTAGCAAGCACATCAAAACAAGAGTAGTGCCAATGGCTATGCCACAAGACTTCAGAATCTTCTCTATTCTATTACTGGAAACGACATTATTTTTCATGAGTATCTTTCCTTTGTTATATTTTTCTTGTGACAGTTCCAGTAAGGGTGGTATCCCAATAGCCAAAAATATGAAAAGGTTTTCCAAGATAGCCATATGGAATATCATACCAAGCAAAATCATATAAATCGTAAAGAGTCCATTTTGTTTTACAGTGCCAGAATGCACTCTTTTTTCCTTCTCTACATTGTATTGGTCCCATCTTGCACTGAGAATCCCAATAAACAGTAAAGCCTTGAAGCGACAGCCGTACATTCGTACTCAAAAAATCAGCCCATACCGTCTGCCTATTTCTATCAGAAAAAGTTTCATAACTTCCAATATCTGTGCGCGCCAACGCAACAAGTGCATCCAGCTCTAATCGTCTTTCGACAGAAGCATTAAGTTCAAGTACTTCAGATTGTCCGCGAACATCCAACAAGAAATTACCTCCAAGAATTGCATATTCAGCCGACGTTCCATCGTCCCATATATAATATCTATCCCTTAAAAAGAAGCTATATAGCCGAAGATGCATAGTATTAGACCAAGAGGCACTGAAGTCCCATCTTTTGCCATTCTTGGGCAGAACCGGAGCCTTGGGACCATTTGGATTGAAGTCTATATGCAAACCTAAGGGGTCTGACCATCTATTAGGGTTACTTTTCACATACTCATATACGTTCATCCCGTCAATATACATTAACGGATCCCTCTGCATAAACCTTCCGGTTTCGGGGTCGATGGTGCGGGCGCGGTAGTACATGAGGGTGCGGCGGCCGGCGTCGAGGGTGTCCAGTTCCCTTCCCGTAAACGCATACGGGTTGCCGTGCTGCGATGAATTAAGAATTAAGAATTCAGAATTAAGAATTTGGCAATTGCCGTAGGCGTCGTATTCGTAGCGCTCGGCGACTGTGCCGTTGGCGGCGAACAGGGCGACGGGGCTGTAGAGGTGGTCGTGGGCGTAGTAGAGGTCCTGGGTTCCCGCCTGCGCGGGAATGACGTGCATCATCAGCGTCTCGTCGATGTAGTTGCCGA
>JAAYCR010000044.1 GCA_012729675.1 Phycisphaerae bacterium
ATTGCAACGTATCCCTTTTAAAAATCTGGCTTCGGTTGGGGGGTGTTTGAAAAGCATAAATCAGCATCGCCGAAGGCGATTCCCATTATTTTTACCCACAAATTATTCCGAAGAGCCTATTTTTTTAAAACAATCATACTGTGATACTTGTTTCACAAGTAGACTTTGAGGAAAAGTCGCTCCTTGTTTAAAAAAATGCCCGTGTTATTTTAAAGAACACGGGCATTTTCTACCGGAGAGGCGGGGATTCGAACCCCGGGTGCCCCTAAGAGGGACAAAACATAAACATGATAGGCGAGACTTAAGTTTCTAAAAACATTAGATTTAGGGCGATTAGCTCAGTTGATAGAGCAGCTGACTCTTAATCAGCGGGCCTTGGGTTCAAGTCCCGGATCGCCCACTATTCTTCAAATCGGGCCGTTTGGCGAGTACGTCAAACGGCTTACTCTTTTCTATACAAAGACTTACGTCGCTTATATGTCGGTTCAAACTCACGATTTGCAGCAACGTCCTTTTTTGGGCAAAGTTTGAACCGTTCCACACATCCTCGATTATTTGGCTAAAATCGAAGATTTTGAGTGCCTTTGTACCGGCATCCGCATCGTGGTTTTCCAAATCGCCAAGTTGCTTTTCGACCTCTTGAGCTTCCCGTTTTAACTGCTCGGCCTTGGGATTAAAAACCTCTTCCGAGATGATTCCAGCCAAGAAACTATCCAGAAGTTTATTTTGCATCGTCGCCAGTTCAGTTTTCCGCTTGCGGAGCATTTTTCGACGGTCGCTCTTGGCCGCCAGGGTATCCGCCGTAAACGCCTGGATGACATTTCTCGCCCAATCTCTTATCTCTTGATTTGGCATCTGCATATGTCGTAATTCGCTCTTGATGGCAGCTTCGATGTCCTCTTCTTTCCATCTCACTTTGGGGTGATCGGCACTGGGGCTGTTGTTGGTGCAGCGGTAATAAATATGAATATTACATCCACCGCTACGGAGTTTTCGTCTGATGCACTCCCCCACCATAGCACTTCCGCAGTATGCGCATCTCAGAATCCCCCCGGAAAACAAGATTTCCGGATTGCCGGTCCGTCTGTTCTTTCCCTTCAAGATGTTCTGGCATCTCTCAAACAGCACAGGATCAATCAGCAAGCGGTATTGACCCCGATACACTTTTCCTTCCCGTTCCAGTTCCCCGATATAGACCCGGTTGTTCAGGATATAGGACAACGCTGTTCGATGAAACTTGGGACGAGATTTCTGATAAATATATCCTTCATTGTAAACGGCTTCGGCCAGTGTCTTGAATGTATATTTGCCGGTAGCAAACAATTCGAAAATCCGGATGACCGTTTTCGACTTTTCCGGATGCGGGACAACCGGCTCATTTTTATCTTTGACGCTGATATAGCCATAGGGCGCTTGTCCGATGGGCCATCCCTGCTTGAGGCGTTCGTCCATGCCCTTGAGGACTTCGGTGCGGAGATTGTCGCTGTAGTATTGGGCGACGGCAGCCATGACGTTAAATGACAACATTCCGGCGGCACCGGGTCCAAACTCATTATCAACAAACACCAATTTGATGCCATACGTATCTTCCAGTTCCTGCATCCGAACGGCGTCTTTCATATTTCGACAGATGCGGTCGAGCTTGTGACTCAAAATGGCTTTGATCTGATGTTTCCTGGCATGCTTCTGCACCCAGGTCACCATATTCCTGAATTCCTGTCGGTCTGCTCCCCGTCGAGCGGATTCCGCCACGGCAAATTCTTTTACGACTTCCCAGCCCATGCGTTCCGCTTTGTTTCGAGCCACCCGCAGTTGGGCATCAATGGAATACCCTTCTTTCTGTTCACGTGAAGACACTCTGGCCCAAATCACAATTTTCATAACTTACTCCACAATAGTATTGACCCATTCAAAGAAATTCTTGATATTTCGTAAAATCTCAACGGCCTCATCCCGACCAATGGTTCTGCCATAAATTCCGGACCAGACCTGCACTGTTTCGTCCAGCAATGTGTCCGTCATCCAGACGGTGGCCATCGGTCGGTTTGGGTCAGGGGTATGATCCATTTCGGGGGCACTATATCCAGTCAATTCTGCTTGATTATGCATTATTATCCCCCATTACTGTGCTAACCACTGATGCAGATTCAGGGACATAAAATAAGCCCGAATCTTGCGAATATGCCGTTGTATGGTGCGTTGGTCAACGCGCAGCGCATGGGCGATTGCGCCGGTAGAATGTCCCTTGGATAAAGCAATGCATATCTGTCGCTGTTTGTCGGGCAGATAGAGCATTGCTTTTTTTATGTCAATCGGAAGCAACGCTTTCGAGGGATTATCGGATAGATTTGTCATCCACCGCAGGGCTTCGATATGGTCATCCCGTCGTTTCTGAACGCGGAGCCGCATTTTCAGTTCATTGTCAACCACCCCTTGAAGCACCGTTGTTTCCTGGGCGCCATTGGACTTTTCGACATCAAAATTGAATGTCATCAGTTTGAGCACAAGCTCTTGCTGAATGTCCTGGATATCCTCTTGCCCAAAACCAAAGAAACGTGCCCGCCGTACAATCAAGTCCACTTTCCACTGTTCCGCTGAATCACCATACTTATTAAGCGACATTGTGTTAGCCTCTCTCTGATTCATCATTTTTCGTTGTGCCGGATGATTTCCGACCTGTCGCGATAAGTTTCGGGGATGATTGCAGGACATGTATTTAGGGACATATATGAGTTCTCAAAACCCATATATGTCCCAATATAGGGGTCAACATATGTCCGCCAAAACCAATATTGGTTTTGACGGACATTGCGTCATACAGGCCTGAGAATGCAATAGATTGAAGTTATAGGCAATGTCCGTCAAACCTATATGTGACTTTCTGAAGCCCGTGTCGCCAAATCGCTTCGGCGGCATATAACACTATATAGGCAAGACAATCGCTCAAACTTTCAATCAGGAGATTTGGCCATGAAAAGGATTGCAACGGATATTTTTATTCAGGAACCTGATGAGGTCTATCACGCCCAGGCGGCGCACTACCTGAGCAGCCATCAGTTGATGGACTTTATCAAGTGTCCCTTTCTGCATCACCAGAAAAAACTCGGCCATGTCGTTGAAAAGGAGACCGAGGCGTATCGGGTCGGCAAGGCCGCGCACGTGCGGATTCTGGAGGGCAGGGAGGCCTTCCAGGAGCGGTACTGCCTGGACTGGCCCTGCAATGCCGACGGTGAGCCGATGGACGGCCGCACCAAGGCGGTCAAGGAGTGGAAGGCCCGGCAGACCCAATACCCCATCCAGCCCAAAGACGGCGCGATGATTGAGCAGATGGCGATGGGGGTGGGGATGAACACGGCGGGGGTGGAGCTGATTGCCTACGGCCTGGCCGAAGGGGTGGTCCGCGTGGATTATTGCGGGCTTGCCTGTCAGATTCGCATTGATTGGTTTAACCCCCAGCACGGGATTGTGGACCTGAAGACCTGCGATGACCTGACGTATTTTGAGGCCGATGCGCGGCGGTATCGTTACCTGACCCAACTTGCCTTCTATCAGGCAGTCTTGAAGGAAGCGGCCGGGTCGCTGGTACCGGTCTTTCTGATCGCCGTCGAAAAGAAGGCGCCGTTCAGAACCGGCGTCTGGCGACTTTCCGACGAGTGTCTGGCAATGACACGGCGCGATAATGAGGCGGCCATCGAGCGGCTCAAGGTCTGCCGCTGCGAAAACGTCTGGCCGACCGGATATGAAGAGATTCGGACGCTTGAAATATTTTGACGTGTCGAGGCAAGAGAAGGCCATGCCCTGTTTGGCCGGGCTGGGCGGGGCGTTGCATGGCAAGGTATTCGTATAGCCCGCCTGCCAACGTGTTTTGCGTTGGCGTATCGTTACACCTCGGACGGGTCTTGTGGCCCCGGCAGGTCCCATTGCCTTAAAGCGATCTTGTGCCGGCTGCCGCCGTCCGAGGCCCCCTTGGCCGGAAACGGTTTTTCATCGGTGATGGAGTACCGATGAGGCGGGTTCGACTCCCGCACCGGCCCCTGAAGACTGGCCAGTCAACTAACAATATTCAGAAAAACAACACTCAGAAGAAAGGAATTGTATCCCATGAATGTACTGGAATCGGTATTGAATCAATCCCATGCCCGCGCTCCCAAGGGCATCGTGTACGGTCCGCCGGGTGTGGGCAAGACGCATTTCGGGGCCGGGACGGACAGGCCGCTGCTGATCGACTGTGAAAACGGCGCCGCCTATGTCGCCTGCGACCGCACGCCGTACCTGACCGACTGGGACAACATCAAGGACTGGCTGGACGGTTTGGTCCGTTCGGAGCATCCGTATCAGACGGTGGTCATCGATTCGATTGACTGGTTATTGCGGCGTCTGGAAGAGCGGGTCGCCGGGGTCAACAGTGCGGGCAAGAACATGGACAACACGCTGAATCGCTGTCACGGCGGCTATGGCAACGGCAAGCTGGTTCTGCGCAACTATGTGTATCAGTACCTTTTGCCGACGCTGGATGCCTTGGTCAATCGGGGCATCTCGGTGGTCTTGTTGGCGCATGCCTCACGTCGTCAGGTGACGACGCTGGAGGGGCTGACGGTGGAAAAATCCGCCCCGGAAATCCATCCCGACCTGATCAATACGTTTGTGGAGTGGTCGGACTTTGTCGGCGCTGCCCAGCGGGAAGGCCAGATACGGGTGCTTGTCCTCAACGAGACCTCGCTGGTTCTGGCCAAAAACCGGTACGGTATTGCCGGTGCGATTGCACTGGATTGGAAGGCGCTGATGAATGCCATGAACCACCAACCGAGTGCTGACGGTTCAGCCGCATAACCCCGACACGCTATCGCCAAGACACTGACAAACAAAAAGAACAGATTCAAAACAGGAGAGATATCACAATGGCAACGCTGAATTTCAATGCAGGTGAAGTGGAACCGAATGCCGGGTTTGACCCGATTCCGGCGGATAAATATGTCGCGATGATGACCGGCTCCCAGATGAAGCCGACCAAAAACGGCGATGGCAGTTATCTGGAACTGGAGTTTACGGTGCTGGAAGGCCAGTACAAGGACCGCAAGCTCTGGGACCGGTTGTGCCTGAACCACCCCAACCCCGAGACGGTCAAGATTGCCCGCGGCACCCTGTCGGCCCTGTGCCGGGCGGTGGGCGTGATGCAGCCACGGGACAGCGCCGACTTGCACAATTTGCCGCTGCTTGTCACGGTGCGGCTGAAAAAACGCAAGGACACCGATGAACTGGTCAATGAAGTCAAGGGGTATGCCGCCCGCAAAAGCACGGTGACCCAAGCCCCACAGGCTCCGCAGACCAGCACGACACCGCCGTGGAGGCGCTAAATTTCAAGAACCATGTTGTCCGGTCCGGTTGGGTAGTGCCGGGTTGGGTTTGGCGAGGCAAAGCAATTTTGTTAAGGACGAATCGATGAAAACTGTAGAAGTGATGATTGAGGGTGTAACCCCTCTCTTGATGAATCGTTTTACCGAAGACAATGAAGTGAAGATTTCCGCGGGCGTATCCGGTACCACTGTCGGCAACAAAGGGACGCCCAGAGAGCAGGCCGCCAAAACGGCTTATAGGGACAATGACGGGATGCTCTATGTGCCCGGCCCCAACGTCTTTAGAAGTATTATCGAGGCCGGTAAATATCATAAGGCCGGAAAGAGCAAGGTGACCACCCAGAAAAGCAGTATGATTCCGGCCGGCATATCACTGAATGGCGTTGTGCTTCCCTTAGGGACCAGCGTGTTTGAGGTAGATTCCCGTTCTGTTGTAATTCCCAGTACCGGCGGGCGGATTATGAAACACCGTGCTCGACTGGATTCATGGAAGCTCAAATTTACATTGGAAATCGATGAAACGATGTTCGGCGTAAGTTTTGTACGGCAATTGGTAGATGATGCGGGCAGACGCATTGGCCTGGGGGATTACCGACCGGACCGCAAGGGACCATTTGGTAAATTCGTTGTGATTCATTGGCAGGAACTATAACGCTGCATGACATGGCTCGGCAAGGCAAGGGATTTTTCTATGGATAGAAAACGAAAAGGGACAAGATTAGAACACAAGACTATTAAGATGCTCAAGGCCGCCGGGTACACCTGTACCCGGTCGGCTGGCTCAAAGGGCATTTTCGACGTCATCGCCATCAATCCGCTGGGACTGCGGTGTCTGCAAATCAAAGCCAATCGCTGGCCGGGGCCGGAGGAGCGTGAGAGTCTGCGAGATGCAGCCCGCGGGATGCCGCCGAATGCCTTTGTAGAAGTGTGGCGATGGGATGACGGCGCAAGAAAACCGCTGATTAAATCGGTGGACGAACTGGGAATTTAGCACAGGAAGACAAACGATGAATACACAGACCTTACCTTTAAAGCAAATCCGTATCGACGGCGGCACGCAGCCGCGGGTCGAGATCAATGAAGAGGTCGTCGCCGAGTATGCCGAGCAGCTGCGGCAAGGCGCAGCGTTCCCGCCCGTGACGGTGTTTTTTGACGGGGCGGCCTGGTGGCTGGCCGATGGGTTTCACCGGTACCATGCGCATCGGCGGGTCGGGCGTGAGACGATGGTTGCCGACCTGCACGATGGCGGTTTGCGCGAGGCCATCCTGTACTCGGTGGGCGCCAATACCGAGCACGGCCTGCGTCGCACCAATGAGGACAAACGCAAAGCGGTCCAGACGATGCTGACCCATGAGATAGCCTCGATGGATGAGAATGGAAACTCGTGGGCCAATCGCGACATTGCTCGGCGGTGCTGTGTTGATGAGAAGATGGTACGACGGATTCGTGAAATTCTAACTGCGGCTAAGCCGCAGTTAGAAAATGCAAAAATATCTTACACCACCAAACACGGAACAAAAGCCACTATGAACACCGCCAAAATCGGCAGATCCCAATCCAAACGCAAAAAGCAGTACGGCGGGATTTCACCGCATGCGTTCAAGCCTGTTCGGACAAGCGAACCTTACGAGCCTAAGGCCGCGATTGACTTGCCCTACAAACCGTTTTATGCCGCCAACGCCATCATCAGTGTGATGGGCCAGGAACTGGCGGTTGAGATTGCAGAACAGATTCTCCAGATTACGAAAGGAAGCGAATAATGGCGACGACCCATACAATTTACAGCGAAATGATAACGGTCACCCCGGAGCTGGCCCTGGAATGGCTGGAAAACGCCAATACACGGAACCGCCCGCTGTCACAGAACCATATCAATAAATTGGCGCGGGATATGAAGAACGGACATTGGAAACTGACCCATGAGGGAATTGCGTTTGACCCCAGCGGTGTCCTGCTGGACGGTCAGCATCGGCTCTGGGCAATTGTTGAGTCCCAGACAACCCAATCCATGATGGTGTTCTTTAACATTCCCAAAGAGTCGGTCCTGTTTATTGACAGTGGACGAAGCCGCACGGTGGTGGACATCCTGAAGCTGGCCAATCGGGACGGCCATGTCTCCAGCCACCATACCTCGACGCTGCGGGCAATGCTGGGCGGGTTTGGCACACCGCCGACGCTGACGGTGCAGGAGACATCCGAGTTGCTGGCCAAACACCGACCAGCGGTCGAATTTGCGGTCAAGCATCTTTCCTGCGGCCAGGTCAAGGGTATCTGTAACGCCACCACACGGGCGGTCATTGCCCGGGCGTGGTACTCGGCCGACCATGACCGGCTCATTCAGTTTTGCGATATCCTGACCAGCGGGATTGTCGGGCATATTCCCTCGGCGATAGTCATTGTTGCGCTGCGTCAGTCGCTGATGATGACCCAGGACGGCTCAGCGGCAGCGCGGCGTCAGCGGTACGGCAAGACCCAGCGGGCGCTGCGGGCGTTCCTGAATGACGAACCGGTCGGCAAACTCGTCTGTTCGACCAGGGAACTGTATCCCTTGCCTGACGAAAAGAGAAAAACCGCATGAGGTATGAAAAGCTCTTTCCGACGTTGCTGATTGTGCTGGATATCTGTGCGGCGATTGGCTATGTGCCCTCCGGCGATTGGCGAAAAGTCATCTATTGGCTGGCGGCGGCCATTTTAACGACGTGTGTGACGTACTGACGATGCAATTGCGCGACTATCAACAAGAGGCCGTGAATGCGGTGTATGACTATCTCCGGAACCGGGAGGGCAACCCGTGTGTTGTCATCCCGACCGGAGGGGGAAAAACCCCGGTGTTGGCAACGATCTGCAGTGATGCGATCAATCTGTGGGACGGCCGTGTGCTGGTCTTGGCGCACGTCAAGGAACTGCTGGAGCAGACGGCCGGCACGTTAAGCCGCGTCGCGCCGGAGTTGGATATCGGCGTCTATTCGGCGGGACTGAATCGGCGGGATACCGACCACAGTGTGATTGTGGCCGGTATCCAATCGGTCTATAAACGGGCCTGTGATTTGGGGGCGTTTGACCTGATTATCGTCGATGAGGCGCACACCATACCGCCGGACGGTGAAGGAAGATATCGGTCTTTCCTGAAGGACATACAGGAACTTAACCCACATCTGCGATTGATTGGACTGACGGCCACGCCGTACCGGATGACAACCGGCATGATTTGTGCTCCCGACAATCTGCTGACCGACATCTGCTATGAGGTCGGCGTGCGGGAGTTGATTGTGCAGGGGTTCTTGTGCCCCCTCAAGAGCAAGGCCGGAAAGCAGAAAGCCGACACATCGGGCTTGCATCTTCGGGGCGGTGAGTTTATCGCCTCGGAGGTTGAAACCCTGATGGACGATGACCGGCTGGTCTCATCGGCGTGTACGGAGATTATCGAGCAGACCGCCGACCGCAATAGCGTGCTCATCTTTGCCGCCGGCGTCGGCCATGCCCGGCATATTCAAACGCTTCTGCAGCAGCGCAGCCAACAGGAGGTTGGGCTGGTCACCGGCGATACCCCTGCGGGTGAACGTACAGAATTGCTGACACGATTTAAGGGCCAAACGGTCAAATCAGACATGTTTGGGGGCGTCAAATCGCCCTTGAAATACCTGGTCAATGTCAATGTCTTGACGACCGGCTTTGATGCGCCCAACGTCGATTGTGTCGTACTACTTCGTCCGACCAACTCGCCGGGACTTTATTACCAGATGACAGGGAGAGGATTCCGGCTTCATCCAGCCAAGATCGACTGCCTGGTGTTGGACTTTGGCGGCAACATCCTCCGTCACGGCCCGGTCGATGCCCTGCAAATCAAAGAACGCGACAGCGGCACCGGGGATGCCCCCGCCAAAGAGTGTCCCGACTGCCATGCGGTCATCCATGCGGCCTATTCGGTCTGTCCGGAGTGCGGACACGCCTTCCCGCCCCCGGAACGTGAAAAACACGAAGACAAGGCCTCGACGGCCGGCGTTCTGTCCGGTCAGGTCCAGGACACCGAGTACAAGGTCTATGACACGCGATACAGCATGCATGTTAAACGCAATGCTGAACCCGGCACGCCGCCGACCCTGCGGGTCGAGTACGAATTGGGCTTTCGGTACTGGCAATCCGAGTGGATTTGTTTTGAGCATAGCGGCTATGCCCGCACCAAGGCCGAGACGTGGTGGAAGGCACGTAGCCATGAACCGGTACCCGACACCGTCGAGGCTGCACTGGCGATGATTGAGGCTGCAGGATTGGCCGAGACCGAAGCGGTTACCGTTCGCAGTGTCAGCGGTGAAAAATATGACCGGATTATCCGTTATCAGTTAGGCCCCAAGCCCCCGCGGCTGGACGGTTCAGATGAGCGGGACGATGTGTCGTTGCCCGAACATGCCTGGCCGGGAGATGACATCCCATTTTAAGGAGATTAATCCAATGACCACATATTTTAAGGGCGCGTTTTCTCGTTGTTCCTGGTGCGGTGGGCGCGGATGCAACCAGTGTCCTCTGGAACGCCAAAAGTTCGAAGCACAATTGCCGCAGCCTCTGTTTACCGCCGACGTCAATGATCCCGGCGATATGGAACTGCTCAAAGAGGTCTTCGGACGAGAGGCCTTAGAGCACGCCTTCGGTCCCGATGGCGGCGGTATGCCGGGAATCGAGCAGGCCGCCGCGATGGCGTCATTGAAACAGATGATGCGAAAGCAGAGCCTGTAAATCCTTGGTCTGACCCGTGGACGTCTGAAGTGATAGAATTTGCCAAACAATACCTCAATGCCGGCTTGTCCGTCCTGCCCGCCAAACGCGCAGACAAGCGCCCTGCCGTCGGCTCCTGGAAGGCGTACCAGTACCACCTGCCCACGCTGACGGAGGTGGATGCGTGGTTCAGCAATCCGCAGGACGGCCTCTGCATCATTGCAGGCGCTGTCAGCGGCCATCTGGAGATGATTGATTTTGACAATGGCGGCGAGTTGTTTGACGCCTGGCATCAGCAGATTCCCGCCGAGCTTTTCAATCGTCTGGTCATCGAGCAGTCGCCCTCGGGCGGCTGGCATGTGGTCTATCGCTGCCAGAATCCCGTGGACGGCTCGATGAAGCTGGCCGAGCGCAAAACGGACGGTAAGGTCAAAACCCTCATCGAGACCCGCGGGGAAGGCGGGCTATTCCTCTGTGCGCCGACGGACGGGTACGAATTGATGCAGGGGGAGTTTTCCGCTGTCCCTGTGCTTTCCGATACGCAGCGCCAGGTGCTTCTGGACGCGGCCTACGCGCTCAACGAGTATGTCCCCGCCCCGGCACCGCTGCCGACCCCGTCAGACCCCGGCGATTGGTCATCCCTGCGTCCCGGCGACGATTACAACGTCCGCGGGGATGTAGAGGCGCTTTTGCAAAAACACGGCTGGCACTATGTCGGAGCCGATGATACCAACCAGAAGTGGCGCAGGCCGGGAAAATCAGCCGGTATCTCGGCCACGCTGCACCGCACGGACAGGGTGTTTTATCCCTTCAGTACCAATTGTGCACCGTTTCAGCATCGGACAGGCTATTCGCCCTTTCAGGTCTATGCGACGCTCGAACACAACGCCGATTACAGCAAGGCGGCGGCGGATTTGGCCCGGCAGGGGTATGGCCAAAAACCCTCTATTCATTCTGCATCCGCCGATGACGTCGATATCTCCGGGATTGTCGGCGGTGATGATACCGATGACGATGAGACGTTCATCTCCAAAATCCGCTGGAATGGGCTTCGGATAAAGACCCTCGCCGAGATGGAGGCATCCTTCCAGGGGCTGAACAAACCTATTATCCACGGCTTGCTGCGGGAAGGCGAAACGATGAACATCATCGCCGCCCCCAAGGTCGGCAAGTCCTGGCTGGTCAATTCCCTGTCGATTTCCATCGCCTCCGGCCTGGACTGGCTGGGGTTTAAGGTCGATTCCGGTCGTGTGCTGCTCATCGACAACGAGCTGCATGAAAATACGACGACCTACCGCTATAAAGAGGTCTCCCGCGCGATGGCGTTTGAGACGCGGTACTATAACAAGAACCTGACCAACATCCCCCTGCGCGGTCATCTGCAGGATTTGCACGCCCTCAAGGAATTGTTTGCCGAGTTTCGGCCGGGCCTGTTTAAGGTCATTATCATCGATGCGTTTTACCGCATCCTGCCGGACGGGACCGACGAAAACGACAACGGCGCGATTGCCAAGCTCTACAATTCGCTGGATATCTATGCCGCCCAGCTCAAGTGTGCGTTTATTCTCATCCATCATACCAGCAAGGGCAACCAGGCCAACAAGAGCGTTACCGATGTCGGCGCTGGGGCCGGCGCTCAATCACGGGCGGTCGATACGCATCTGACGCTGCGGGCGCATGAAGATGACGACACGGTCGTCATGGATGCGGCGACACGCTCCTGGCCGCCCTTAAAGTCGGTGGTCCTGCGAAAGCAGCATCCGCTGTTTGAGGTGGACCGCAACGCCGATCCGACAGCGCTGCAGGGCGCTGAAAAGAAGCGTGAACCTAAAAAACAATTCACGCTGGAGGAATTTGTCGAGACCTGCGTTGCAAAGAATGATCCCTGTTCATTGTGTTCTGTCGTCTATGAGGCCGACCAGTTCTACGGCCTGTCCGAATACAAGACCAAGGAGATGCTTGAGGCCGCACAGGAACGCAAACTGCTTGTCCGCATGAAGATCGGCTCAAAAATGAAATACATCAAAAATCGCGACGGGTTCGGCAACGAAAAAGGCCAGTGGGCCGCGGCGTTATTGATTCATAACCCGACGATGGATGTGCAGGAAATCGCCGACCAAGTCGGCGTTTCACGCCAGTATGTCTATCAACTTCGCCAGCAGATTTCGTGTCAACAAACTGTCAACTGGGAAAAAGTTACTTGACAATCAGTTGACAAAAACGGACCCGCCAGAAATTCATAACACGCTTAAAAATAAGAACTTAAAAACAGGACAAAACAGGTTTCAAATGAAACTGAAAAAAACAATTTTTTTTCACTTTAGTTTCACGAGCACAAAATTCGTAACGCACACAAAAATAAGAACTTATGCGTTTTTGAGTTGTCAACAAACGTGTCAACTAAAGTGACGTCCCCCTAAAGGGGGAGATGCGGGGCGTCTGAAACGCCCCCGCATCGCCCCTGAGATTTAGGGTCAGCGGTACAAAAAAACACAACGAATTTTTGCGAAAGGATTCACACCATGTCAACAACGCAGCACTGTTTTGAGTGTCGGTATTTTTCGCCGACAGGTGAGCACTCGGATGTCGTTGAGGCAACGACAAAAGGTCAATGCCGAAAACTTCCACCGCGTCCTCTCGGCGCAACCCCACACAACACCCCGAACGCTGAACGGACCGGATGGCCAATCGTCTTTGCCGGTGAATGGTGCGGCGAATTTCAACCGCGTATGCGATGCCACAATGGCAGTGCAAAACGTCAACCGTGCGGAAGCGTGTCGAAATGCACGGAACGCTGTAGCAAACGACACGAAAGCCGGTCGGTTTGCAATGGCAAAATGGCAGAGGAAAATTTCACTGAAAAATCGTGTGTGTGCAAAGTGGGTCGAAAGGACACAAACTTTGTGCAAAAAGACACGAAAGCCGGTTGTTTTGCAATGGTTCCTTCCTGTCAAAATGGCAGGTGATGCCGCGGGGAACAATCACGGTGTTAGACAGAGTTTGTTTTACGTGTCCGGTTTTTTTCAGGATGCAAAATAACGCCCCGGTTTGCCCGTGTTGAGCGATGGCGGCAGGATGCGGCAACCCCGCAACACGCACCGGATCGCCGCTCAGGGCGCAACCTGGGCGGCCGTAACGAAAGCAAGTATTCACTGACCCTTTTTTGGAGATTCGTATGAATAGTAAATTTGCCATTGAGTTTCGCAGTATCGACAGCATTCGCCCCTATGAGAAAAACCCTCGCCAAAACGACACCGCTGTCGATGCGGTGGCGGCGTCGCTGAAGGAGTTTGGTTTCAGACAGCCGATTGTCGTGGATGGCGATGGCGTGATTATCTGCGGCCACACACGTTTGAAGGCCGCCCAGAAGCTGGAACTGACCAAGGTGCCCGTCCATGTGGCCAAAGACCTGACACCCGAGCAGGTCAAGGCGCTTCGGATTGCGGACAACAAGACGTCCGACTTATCGGATTGGGATTATGACATCCTGCCGATTGAGCTGTCGGAGCTTCAGGATTCCGGGTTTGATTTGGGTCTGCTGGCGTTTGACGAGGATGAACTGGCCAAACTGCTGGCGGTCGAGCCGACCGAAGGCTTGACTGACGACGATGCCGTTCCGGAACCGCCGGCCGAACCGATTACTCAGCCAGGTGACCTGTGGCTCTTGAACGCGTATTGGGAATGCGAGGACTGCGGCAAGCGATATGACTACGATGAGGGCAAGACGATGGTCGATGCCGGGAAGGAGTGCGCCTGTGGGACAGCTTAAACTCAAATCCCAACATCGGATTCTGTGCGGCGATGCAACCCGCGCCGAGGCCGTCGAGCGGCTGATGGACGGGCAGACAGCGGCGCTGTGTTTTACCAGTCCGCCATACAATGCGGGCAACAACTCGCTCGGCGGTAATAAATCCATGAAGGACTCCAAGTATCTCAACGATGACGACGACCGGCCGCAGGATGAATACCGCCAGTTTCTGGAACAATTCACGGCGAGTGCCTTGAAGGTCTGCCGGACGGTGGCGGTCAATCTGCAATCGCTGGCGGGTAACAAGGTCGCTATCCTGGAATGGATTTACACCTTCCGGACTCACTTTGTCGACCGGATGGTCTGGTACAAGGGGGGCGGTCAACCGGCCATCGCCGCCAATGTGATGAATTCACGGTTCGAGGACGTGTGGATTCTGTCACCGGACAAGAACCCCAAACGATGCATCCCAACCGGACGGTTCCAATCGACCGTGCCGAACGTTTATGAGGGACGCGGCGCATCGGGCGAGAACACCGAGAAGGCCGTCCATGCAGCGACGATGCCGATGCACTTTGCGGTCCATGCGCTGCAGTCGTTTGACGGCACCGGCGGCATTGTCTTTGAGCCGTTCTGCGGGTCGGGCACCACGGTCATCGCCGCTGAAAAACTCAAACGGCGGTGCTTTGCGATAGAACTGGACCCGACCTACTGCGATGTGGCGGTCAAACGATACGAAGAGTTTACAGGAAAAAAGGTGGTACGTTATGGGAAAGCTTAATCTGAAATCCGAACACAGGCTGTTGTGCGGCGACTCGACCAATGCCGAGGATGTCAAACGCTTAATGAATGGCGACAAAGCCGACTTGGTTTTTAGCGATCCGCCGTATTGTGTCAACTATGTCGGCGGTACCAATGAGCAATTGACCATCCAGAACGACAATATGAGCGAGGATGAATACATCGCGTTTATGGATGCGTTCTTTTCGCGGTTTCGTGAAGCGGTCAAGGAGACGGCATCGCTGTACATCTGTCATGCCTCTCAATGGCAATTGGAAACGGAACTGTCACTGCGCCGGGCGGGGTTTGAGGTTCGCAACCCCATCATCTGGGCAAAGAACTGCGGCGCGTTTGGATTTGCGCGATATAAATTTCAGCATGAGCCGATATTTTACTGTCACGTCAAGGGCCAAAGCGACAAATGGTATGGCGACCTGACGCAAACAACGGTCTGGCAGGAAAAAAAGCCCGCTGCCAATCGCCTGCACCCGACGATGAAACCGGTCGAGATTGTCCAGCGTGCCGTCGTCAACAGTTCCAAACGCGGCGACATTGTGCTGGATTTGTTTATGGGGTCGGGTACGACGCTGATTGCGGCCCAGACCCTGGAACGGCGCTGCTATGGGATGGAGCTTGACCCGGTTTACGCCGATGTCGTGGTCACGCGGTGGGAACAGTTTACGGGCAAGAAGGCCGTGCGGATCAGTGACAAAACCCCGGATAATGCCGAGGTCTGTCAGAAGGTCGAGGTATAGCGGTGGTGTTATTGCATTCGCAATCCAAATTGCCCGCGCCCGACCTTCTCGAAGCGGGCGGCGTCGCCTTTTTTCTTGATCTCTGTACCAATGGCGGCGTGGAGAGTGTTGGCCGGGGTCTTTCCGCCCTGGGACGGTTTCCAATAGCCCTCGGCCGTCATCGCGTCAATCATCTGCTTGCAGTTGAGCGGCACTTTGGCCTCGGCCAGCACCTTGGCGGCCGCATCCAGCGCCGACAGGGGTTTGGCACGGAACGGCGCAGGGTCGACCGTGGCGGGCGTTGTTGCGGGCTTGGGCTGTTTGTCCGCCTTGGGGTTGTGCGGCCCCACGATGCGGTCGGCGGACTTGATGACCACCGTCTTGCTGGTTGCCAGCGTGACCGCCTCAAATCCGCCGGTGGGGATAGGTTTTGTGATCCGCACCGCCGAGGTGTTTTTGCCGACCTTGATGTCATAGACGTTGCCGATTTTGATGTGTTCGAGCTTCATTGTCCTGTTCCTTTCGAAAAAAAATGGGGTTCCTTAACGTTTCTTTGTACCGGGGTTGTACCGCCTTACGATGCGGTCAGCGCTGCGAATGCGGATGTCTTTGTCGCCGGCTACGGTGATGGCGTCAAATCCACCCTTGCCGTCCCGGGCCGGTTGCATTATCCGCACCACCGTGGTACGGCCGCCGACTTTGACGTCGTAAAATCCGCCGAGCTGGATGTCCTGTGCTTTCATGGGTCTGATCCTTTGCAAAAAATGTTAGTCCATAAAATGTTGGGCTCTTCGGAATAATTTGTGGGTAAAAATAATGGGAATCGCCTTCGGCGATGCTGATTTATGCTTTTCAAACACCCCCCAACCGAAGCCAGATTTTTAAAAGGGATACGTTGCAATACAATGGA
>JAAYCR010000045.1 GCA_012729675.1 Phycisphaerae bacterium
ACATAACGGCAGTCTCCTGCATAAAAGTGCTGTTTCCAACCCTTTTATCGGACAGATTGCCGTTTTTTGTTGAAATAATCATCATTTTCGTCCAAAATCCCGATCAGAAAAGTCAGTCAACTTGAGTTATGTAGTTGGCAATCGTTACTATATTCAGCTTTATGCCCGTGTACTTATAAAACACAAGAGATAATCAAAATGAAAACAACTTTAAGAACCGATATCACTGTTAAAGATATTTGCGATGGGTTTGTCTATAACGAGCTTGAGGGCAAAGGGCTATTCGGCTTGTCCGGCAAACTCACCATTCAGCCTGAGTATCAGCGTAACTATATCTACGCTTCCGACGGCGGAAAGAAAGAAATGGCCGTCATTGAATCCGTCCTCAAGGGATATCCAATAGGATTGATTTACTTCAATAAGATTTCTCAGGACAAGCTGGAAATTCTGGACGGACAGCAGCGAATCACCAGTCTTGGCCGTTTCGTAACTGGTAAATTCGCCATCAAAGACGAAAACAGTATGGAACAGTATTTTGACGGCATGGCGAAAGACAAGAAAACCAGAATACAGGAAACAAAACTGCTCATTTATGAATGCGAGGGAACGGAAAGCGAACTCAAAGAGTGGTTTAAGACGATCAACATTGTTGGCATTCCGCTTAATGATCAGGAATTACTCAACGCCGTGTATTCCGGACCGTTTGTAACGCTGGGCAAGGAGAAATTCAGCAATAGCCAAAACGCCAACATCCAGAAATGGAGCGCCTATGTAAAAGGCCCCGCCAACCGACAGAAATTTTTAGAATGTGCGCTGAATTGGGTCAGCAAGGGCAATATCGTTGATTATATGAGTCGGCATCGCTCTGACAAGAATATCAATGAACTCAAGAGATATTTCAACAGCGTGATTGATTGAGTTTCCAGTGTATTTACGGATGTTGAAAGCGAGATGTGCGGGTTGGAGTGGGGACGACTGTACGAAGAATATCACACGAAGGCGTATAATCCCGCGAAAGTATCCGCCGAAGTGAAAAAGCTATACGGCGACCCGTATGTGAAGAATCGAAAAGGCATTTTTGAGTACATCCTCGGGGGTTCAAGAGATACGAAATTGCTGGATGTCCGAGTTTTTGATGATGCAACAAAGAAATCCGTGTATGCATCACAGACCAAACAAGCGGAAGCGAAAAACAAATCCAACTGTCTGCTTTGTGCCGTTGGGCACGATGCTAACAGAAGCAAAATCTGGAAGCTGGCCGAAATGGACGCTGACCACGTAAGTGCTTGGAGCAAGGGAGGTGGGACAAACATCGAAAACTGCCAGATGCTGTGCAAGACTCACAATCGTGCCAAAGGAAATCGATGAATGGAGTGGAAACAACAGTACACACGTTATTGCAGGGACTGTGAATATTGGGACGGGATTCATTGTCGAAGCGACAGAAGCAAAGGCTTTGAAGGTATTCAAGGCACATGCCACCGGTGGCCGCCATCGAGTTACAGCAGCGAAACGGGGCAATGGGTAAAGCCGGTTACTCTGGATTCGGATGGGTGCGGAGAGTTTAAGCTGATTGCCTATGCGCAAAAGGATGAAGTAAAAAGCAAGGATACTCAAACACCGCCTCAATCAACGGCACCCAAGCAAGCGGAGGACGGCCTTTTGACGGCGAGACAAGTGGCCGAATTGTTAAATGTCGGCTGTAGGCATATCTATAGAATGCGGTCGAGCGGTCAAATTCCATTAGCAATCAAACTGGGCGGTTCTGTCCGCTGGAACAAGCGGGAAATGCTCGATTGGATTCAGGAAGGATGCCCGCCGCTTCGGAAATGGGAGGTACTCAAGAAGCATCGAAAATATTAGCAATGGGAAGTGTCTCTTTGTTATACCGAAGGGCGGAATGATGCAGCCATGGGGCGTAAGGCTGTGGTGGGAAGAGAGCGTTCTCCCTGCTCTTTATTAAGCCCGCGCAGCGGGCGGAATAAGATGTCGCCCGCTGCGCGGGCTGGGGGGAGGGGAAGCGGGCGTTTTTTTTGTTCCACGGCCTGACGGCCGAGGCTACACTATGGTGCCTACTGCGCAGGCTGTTTGGTTGACGGGGAGAATGATTGGAATTTGGGGGGTGGGAATGCCGAAATAAAGATATGTCCGGGCGCGGCAGTGCCGTGGCCGAAAATCTAAGCACTTAATTCTAAACAAATTCAACATAATAAAAAAGAAGACCCATTGGAGAGAAATATCGTGGACGTGGCGATGATTGATGACCGGATGCTGCCGGTTGCGGAATTGGATAAGGCGTATCTGGATCGAGGGCTGTACTTCGGCGACGGGGTGTATGAGGTGCTGCGCAGCTATGACGGGCGGCTTTTTGCCCTGGATGAGCACTTGGCGCGGTTTGAGCGGAGTTTGAAGGATATTTTGATTTTTGATGTGGATATGGCCGACATTCGGCGGCGGGTCGAGGGGGCGTTTGCGGCGTGCGGGCTTGCGAATGCGAAGCTGTATTTTCATATTACGCGGGGGTCGGAGCCGCGAAACCACCTGCCGAGGCCGGATTTGGAGGTGAATTTTTTCCTGACGGCCGAGGCGCTGGGCGAGGATGTCAAGGCCAAGACGCAGGGCGTGGCGGTCTGGACGCATCCGGACTGGCGATGGAAGCGGTGCGATATCAAGTCGCTGAATTTGCTGGCCAATGTGATGGCGCGGATCGCGGTGCAGCCAAAGGGGGCCAGCGAGGCGATTTTGGTCAATGAGGCGGGGCAGATTACCGAGGGGGCGGGGTCGGCGTTCTTTGCGATTGACGGCAAGGAGAAGGCGTTGATTACGCGGCCGCTGGGGCCGGAGATTTTGCCGTCGATCACGCGGGCGATGGTGGCAAAGGTGGCCGGGAATGCGGGGCTTACGATGGTTGAGCGGGCGATTTCGCCGGCCGAGGCGCTGGCGTGCGATGAGCTGTTTTTGGCGGTGACGACCAAGGATATTGTGCCGATAACGCGGTTTGACGGGCAGCCGGTGGGGCGTGGGGCGGTCGGGCCGCTGTGTGAGGCGCTGATTCGGGAGTTTGCGGCGTTTGTGCGGGCGGGGCGTGGGTGAACCATTGGGCGATTTGCCATCGGTCTGCTGCGCAGAGCCGATGCCACCCGTAAGGAACTAAAATCCTAAGCACTAAATTATAAACCTTAAAGAATTCGAATATCAAGGTCGAATATTGCGTGAATATGGCCGGGTGTTTTGTTGTTGCTTTATGAGTATGTTTGGCTATAATTTTTGTCTCAATTGTGGTACAGAAACAGATATAGAAGATTGACAAAGATATGGGATATTGCTGAAAGGCAGATTATGATGGATTTGAAGAAGGTCAAGGATGTGATTGAGTTGATGAAAGAAAACGATCTTGTCGAAATTGAGCTTGTGGATGGGGAGTCTAAGATTCACCTGAAGCGCCCCGGGGCGCAAATGGCGATGTCTGCGATGTCGATGCCGATGCATACGGCTCCGGCGGCAGCGCCCGTACCCGCGGCGTCAGAGGTCGCTCCGGCGGCGGATACGGGACTGGCAGAGATCAAGTCGCCTATCGTCGGGACGTTTTATCAGGCTCCCAGCCCGGACGCCGAGGCGTATGTCAAGATCGGCTCACGGGTCGACAGCGATACGGTCGTCTGCATTATCGAGGCGATGAAGGTGATGAACGAGATCAAGGCCGAGGCGGGCGGGACGATTGTCGAGGTCTGCTGTAAGGACGGCCAGTCGGTGGAGCATGGGCAGGTGCTGTTCCGCGTACGTCCGTAGGGAAAATTAAAAGTCAAATATCAAAAATAAAAGATGCGGAGCCGCCTTCGGCGGGGCTGTTTTTATTTTCTGTCGATTCAAGGGCGTTATGCGCCATCAAACGATAACGGCAAAAACAACAGAACGGGTTGATCGAATATGTTTTCACGTGTATTGATTGCCAATCGCGGCGAGATTGCGCTGCGTATTATTCGGGCGTGCCACGAACTTGGCATTGAGGCGGTTGTGGTGCATTCAGAGGCCGACCGGGACGCCGCGTATCTGCAAACGGCGGACGCGGCGGTCTGTATCGGGCCTGCCGCGGCGGGGAAGAGTTATCTGAATATCCCGGCGATTATCAGCGCTGCGGAGATTACGGATGTGGATGCGATTCATCCGGGGTATGGGTTTATGGCGGAGAATGCGCATTTTGCTGAGATCTGCAACGAGTGCGGGATCACGTTTATCGGTCCGTCTCCGGATGCGATGCAACTGCTGGGGGATAAAGTCGCGGCCAAGGACTTGGCTCGGAAGGCCAAAGTGCCAGTGGTGCCCGGCTCGGACGGCGAGATCAAGGATGAGGCCGAGGCCGTCAAGCTGGCTAACAAGATCGGGTATCCGGTGATTCTGAAGGCCGCGGCGGGTGGCGGCGGGCGCGGGATGCGGGTGGCGCACAACGACATCAGCCTGCACAAGGCGTTCAGCCAGGCCAAGGCGGAAGCGGAGGCGGCGTTCAAGAACGGGACGATGTATCTTGAGAAGTTTATCGTCGAGCCGCGGCATGTGGAGGTGCAGGTGATGGCCGACACCAGCGGCAACGCGCTGCATTTTTATGAACGCGACTGTACGATTCAGCGGCGGCATCAGAAGCTCATCGAGGAGTCGCCGTGTCCGGTGCTGGACCAAAAGTCGCGGGAGGAATTGTGTCGGGCGGCTTTGCGGCTGGTCAAGGAGGCGAATTATTACAGCGCCGCGACGGTGGAGTTTTTGCTGGACAAGGACAAGAAATACTATTTCATCGAGGTCAATACGCGGATTCAGGTCGAGCATCCGGTGTCGGAACTGGTGACCGGGCAGGATTTGATCAAGTGGCAGCTTAAGATCGCGGCCGGCGAGCCGCTGACGCTGCGGCAGCGGGACATCAAGCTTGCGGGCGTGGCGATGGAATGCCGCATCAACGCTGAGGATCCCGACCGTAACTTTTCGCCGTGTCCGGGGCGGGCGACGACGTTTATCGTGCCGGGCGGGCCGGGCGTGCGTGTGGATACGCATCTGTGTCAGGGTCAGATGGTCTCGCCGTATTATGATTCGATGGTCGGCAAGGTGATCGTGCATCAGCCGACGCGGGACGAGGCGATTGCCACGATGAAGCGGGCGCTGCGGGAGTTTCGCATCGAGCCGATCAGGACGACGATTCCGTTGTGTCTGAAAATCCTGTCGCACAATCTGTTTGTGAAAAATCAGGTGGACACCAGCTTTATCGAACGGCATATCGCCCCGTAAAACTTGCTGCGGCAGAGCTGCAACAAAAATTCCAAGCACTAAAATCTAAACAAATTCGAAATATCGAATATAGTCCACCCGCGTGTATTGGTCATAATGGCTTAAACCCATTACGCTGGAAAATGACGAAGAATCGTTTGAAAATATCCTTATCCGTCAACAGTGATCGGCTTTGGAATTTTTTTGTTTTAATCCGATGTGCCGGAAAATTTGGTCGTTAGAATCTTATAGATCAGCTTGGCGGCAAAGAAATTCGATCCCCAGTGGCTCTCGTGAGGGCACAATTCCACCACGTCAACGCCCACCAGGTTCGTCCGGGCGCACACGGCCTTAATCAGTTCGATGGCGTCGTACCAGTCCAGCCCGCCCGGTTCCGGCGTTCCGGTGGCCGGGAGAACCGCCGGGTCGAACGCATCCAGGTCGATGGTCAGATAGACGTTGTCCGTCAGCAGGCTGACGACCTCTTGTATCCATTCCTGCCTCGGCCTGTCCTGAATCTGATGGGCGAAAAATACACGACTTCTGTCCATCTGCGGTTTTTCGACCGTGTCCATACTGCGAATCCCCACCTGAACAATCGGGCACAGCTCTTTGGCGCGGGCCATCACGCAGGCATGGTTGCAGGGGCTGCCCTGGTAGCTGGGGCGAAGGTCGGAATGGGCATCCAACTGGAGGATCGTCAGGTTCTTGAAGGTATCCGCCGCCGCACGAAACGCCCCGATGCTGACGGAATGCTCGCCGCCCAGCACCACCGGGAACTTGCCCTTCGTCAGCCAGTTGCCGACGGTCTTGTGAACGGCAACCGCGACTTCTTCCGGCGCATCCAGCCCTTCCAGCGGGGCGTCTGTATAAATCCCCTTGCGGAACACCTCTGAATCCGTCTCGATGTCGTAAAACTCAAGATTGTAGGATGCCTCAAGGATTGCCGCCGGCCCGCGATCAGCCCCCTTGACCCACGTACTCGTGCCGTCATAGGGAACCGGCACGATCACCGCTTGGGCCGTTTGGGGATCGCGGTATTCGGGCGGAAAATCGCCGAATTGTGTCGGAAATTCGTTCATCGAATGCCCTTATCCGGCAGGATTAGTCAAACAAACACACCGCCAGCGCCACCGTCGTTGTCCACATACCCCGGATGCCGCGAGCGGTCTGTGTGATATTGGTGGTATTGATGAACAGCCCGCTGGACTTGTAGGCCTGTTCCTTTTCTGACCATGCCAAGTCCGGATTGACATCAACGCCCAGCGTCGTGCCCAGCATCTCGGCCGCCAAGTCTTCGGACATATCCTCTGCCTCTTTTTTATTCATCCCGTGGCCGTGCACCTCGCTCAGATAGCCCCATTTGTTGGAGTCTTTGGGTACGGCGACCCCGACCGACGAAGCGATCAGCCGTCCGTGTTCGTTGGTGTCGCACCGGGCTAGGACACAAAAGCAGATTGAGCCGGGAACAAGACTTTGTAAGCCTTCATTTCGGCTGATCACCTTGCATTTCGGCGGCAAAATGGACGATATTTGCACTAAGTTCTGCTGGGCAACGCCCGCCTGACGCAGCGCATCTTCGAACGATTTCAGTTTATACTTATGCTGGCCAACGCCTTTGGTCAAAAAAATCTTTGTCGGGACAAGATCAATCATCGCACGGCTCTCCTTATTCAAAGGGGAAAAAACGTTACAGGGTTCCAAACGACGAAAACGGCGGATTATACACAGCCGAAAGTCAAACACAACCAAAATCACACAAAAACCACTCAATATCAATCATTTTTTTGCCCACAGTGCCGTGTTTTTTGCTTAATTTTTAGCCTTGTTGACTGTTTTTATTGTACATTTTACCTTGGCCAAGCCGTAAAGAAGCCAAACCGGCGGCTATTTCGGGGTGGAAATGTTATGAAATTGAACATTTTCAGCAAAAATACGAAAGACCAGTTGCCTAATGTAAAGAAAAACATATAATTCCCGCGATATATAGGAACCAGGCTTTGTAAAAGCCGTATGTTCATAACAGAATAATTATGTTTGCGGAGTGAAATCGGAACATTATGGCCAAAAAGAAAACGACAGCACAGTTGTCCGAAAAAGAGAATGCAAAGTATCGTGCTTTGCTGCTTGAGAAATGGCACGAAATCGTCGGCGATGTCAATTCGATGGAAGAGAACATCTTTCAGAGCGGCGGCGAAATATCGAGTATGCCCGTCCACATGGCCGATATCGGAACCGACAGCTTCGAGCAGGAGTTTGGGCTGGGGTTGGTGGCCGAGGAAAAGAAGATTTTAGCGGAGATTCAGCAGGCTCTCAAGCGCATCGACGAGGGCGAGTTCGGGATATGCGAGGGCTTGGGTGTGCCCATCGAAAAGCGGCGGCTTGAGGCCATTCCCTGGACGCGGTACAGCCTGGAGTACGCCCAACAGCTTGAGCAGGGGCAGGGGAGCTTAAAGTATCGGAATCTCAAGAGCCGTCCGAACGATATTGATCGTGAGGATGACGTGGACGAAGAGGAGGACGAGGTAGAGGTTTCCGACGAGGATATCGAACCGGGCGAAGGGATGGAAAGTCTGGATGCGCTCGAGGACGAAGAAGACGACGAAGAGGAAGACGAACGCAATATCGCGTAGCGGTTGCGCAGGGCAGTATGGTCGATTACCGACCGCGCTGGCCGTCGTAGAGCATCACGTGGAGGCGCGGGGAAAAGGCAAAGCCGGTTTGCAGGCAGAAGTCGGCCAGCCAGCGGGATTTTTCAATGTACTCGTCGCGGCGCGCGGCCTGCGGCATCAGATAGACCCGTTCCGGATCGACTGTCCCTAACCGCTCGATGCAGTCGGCGATTTCGTTGAGGTCGTGGGGGCGATCTACGACAAACTTCAACTGGTAGGGATACAGTGCGATCAACTGACGGATGGCGTCCAGATTGAGCCGGTCGGCCTCCGGGGTATCCGGCGATGTAGTGGATAGCTTAGGGCTGATACTGGCCAGCGTCAGCGGCAGATCGGCGATAAATCGAAGGCCGGCCGTCTCCAGCGTAATCAGATACCCCGCCTCTGCAAACACCGACAGGAATTCCTTCAAACCCGGCTGCACCATCGGTTCGCCGCCGGTAACGACCAGATGCCGCGTGGGATACTCGGCGGCGCGGGTCAGCAGGGTTTGGGCCGATTCGTCCGTGCCGGCCGCAAAATCCCGCGCGTAGGCCGTATCGCACCACCGGCAACGCAGGGGACAGCCCGCCAGACGGATAAACACACTCGGCGTACCCGCCAGACGACCTTCGCCCTGAAGGGAATAAAAAAACTCATTGATAAGCATACTATGTTTCTATTGCTTTTTGAGATAATAAATGAAAGTCCAACACGCTAAAATCCGAAGCACGAAATCCGAAATCCGAAACAAATTCAAAACCTGAATGTTCAAATGACAAAAACATCGATCACTACGTTTATGGCCACCTCAAAAAATTGAATATTGCACGGCCAAGATGGCCGTACGACACGAATTTCACGGGCAAGATGCCCGTGATACCGAATTCTTGAGGTTCCCTTCACATTTTCACGTTTTGGCTGCCGGCTCAGGCTCCGCCTGTTCGCGAGGTGTACTCCCCGCACCAGTTGCTGTCATAGACCTTCGGCCAATGTACGTCGTTTTTGTAGGAACCCAGCGCATCGGATTTTGGGATAAACACAGGTGCGTTGGGACGCGGAGCATACCGCCGACACTCGCCGTGGCCTTCGCCGATCCGTTCAAAAAAGATGCACTCCACACATGAAACTCCCTGACTCATTGTCATTGCATGGCCTCCGCTAAAAGTCCGACTTAGTGTTGTCCGCTTTCGGATATCTCGTAGTCTAACCCTTCGACCCGCATCCGTCAACGGGTGAAATGAACAATGGACTGAGAATGGGGGAATAATTGTTCAAAAAAAACGATACGTTACGAATTTACGCTTGACTTGTTGACAAGTTTGTGATATATATATTAACTGTTGATATTCTATAATCAGAATACCCAAAATAAAGGAGAAAACGATGAAACCCAGTCTAATGACTTCAATTCTTGCGGCGGTGTTTGTAGTGTGGCCGGGCGGGGTGTGCGCGGGCGAAATAATCTCTGTGGACGCTGCCGGCGGAGGCGATTTCACAAGTATCCAAGCGGCGATTGACAGCGCCGCCAACGGCGACGAAATTGTGGTCGCGCCGGGAACGTACGATGAGGCGATCACCTTTTACGGCAAGGCCGTGCGGTTACGCAGCAGCGGGGGGCCTGCGATTACCACTATTGACGGAACCGGCCATTATCACGTCGTCCGGTGCGTCAGCTATGAAAACCGCGACACCATCCTTGAGGGCTTTACCATTACCGGCGGCAACGCCAACGGCAGTGTCGATCCCGATGCTTTCGGCGGCGGGATACTCATTATCGACAGCAGCCCAAGGGTGACCGGCTGTATTTTTACCGCAAATGCGGCCATTGGCTACGGGGGGGGGGGATGTACACTCAAGACGGCAGCCCGATTGTGAAAAACTGTTCCTTTTTTAATAATACAGCGGACTCCATGGGCGGCGGGATGTACAATCAGGGCGGCAGCCCCATTGTGTCCGACTGTACCTTTGAGGAAAACACAGGCGGATCTCACGGCGGGGGGATGTATAACAGCCAAAGCAGTCCATCGCTGACAGCTTGTGTCTTCGGCGGCAACTCGGCCAATCAAGAAGGCGGCGGACTCTATAATTCATACAGCAGTTCGCGCCTCAGCCACTGCACGTTCACAGGCAACTCGACTAACAACTTCGGCGGCGGCATGTCTAATCTTTACAGTAATTCGGCTGTCAGCCACTGCACGTTCACAGGCAACTCGGCTACCATCGCCGGCGGCGGGACGTATAATATGAGCAGCAGTCCGTCCTTCATCAACTGCGTCTTTGTCGAAAACACAAGCACAAGCGGATTTTTGGGATTAGGCGGCGGGATGTTGAATAACAGCAGCAGCAGCCCGATCCTGGTGAACTGTACGTTCACCCGTAATTCAGCCTTCACCGGCAGCGGGATTTTCAATTTGCACACATGCACGCCGTCGTTGAAAAACTGTATCGTCTGGGGCAATTTTGTGCAATATGCCAATCCTCAGATACACGATGACGGCGGATGTACGACAACCGTTACGTATAGTAATATCCAGGGGGGGTATTCCGGCACGGGCAACAAGAACGTCGATCCTCTGTTTGTCAATGCGGCCGGCGGTAATGTGCGTCTGTCGGCGGGTTCGCTCTGCATCAATGCCGGTAGTAACGCTGCGGTGCCGGCGGGTGTTCATACGGATTTGGACGACTATTTCCGTGTGGTGAATGGTGTTGTCGATATGGGCGCCTATGAATTTTATACCGGTGTGTCGCTGGACATTCACAATGTCACCAAGGACCTCTATTACGCAACCATTCAAGCGGCGATCAATGGCGCGGCTTATGGAGACCAGATTGAGGTTCCGCCGGGCACCTACAGTCTGCCGATTAATTTTCTCGGCAAGGCCGTGCGACTTTACAGCAGCGATGGGCCGGAGGTAACGAGCATTGATGCAACTGGACGGAACAGTTCGGTCGTCCTCTGCGAAAGCGGCGAAGGGCCGGATACGATCCTTGTGGGCTTTACCCTTACCGGCGGAAGCCGGGGGATGACCAACATCAACAGCAGTCCTACCGTCACAAACTGTATTATTACACATAATTCGACCGGTGAACATGGCGGGGGGATGTATAACAATGCTGCCCATCCGACCGTGACGAACTGCACCTTTAGCCATAATACGGCCAAACTCCATGGCGGGGGGATGACAAACGCATACAGCAGTCCCACGGTCGTCAATTGTGTATTCAGCCAAAACACTGCGGGGGCCGGCGGCGGCGGGATGGCCAACGACTCTGGCAGCAGCCCGACGGTAACCAACTGCTCGTTCGCGAGCAATACGGCCAGCGATCACAACGGCGGCGGCGGGATATACAATTACGGCAGCAGCCCGACGGTGACCAACTGCATCGTGTGGGGCAATTGGCCTAATCAGTTGATCAACGACGCCAGCAATCCTGCTGTTGTCTACAGTAACATTCAGGGCGGGTTTTCGGGGACAGGCAATATCGACGTCGATCCGCAGTTTGTGGATGCGGCCGGCGGCGACCTGCGGCTGATATGGTTTTCGGCGTGCCTCGATGCGGGGGATAATGCGTCGGTGCCGCAGGGTGTTACGACCGATTTGGCAGGCCAACCTCGGATTACGGACGGCAAGGGATCCGGTACGGCCGTGGTGGATATGGGGGCGTATGAGTCCCCGCAAAATGAAAGTCCGGGGCTGTCGCTGCAGGTTACGCTTTCGCCGGCAGAGGCGGTCGCTGCGGGGGCAGGCTGGCGACTGGCGGGGCAAGAGGGCTGGCGTGCTTCGGGCGAAACGCTCAGCGATTTGTCGCCAGGCTCTTACAAAGTGGAATTCAGCGAGTTGGACGAATGGTTTGCGCCTGAGAGCCTGTGGGTCTGCGTGATGCGCGACCTGCCGATTGCCGAGACAGTCGCCTACAGGCCTGTGGGCGTTTTCGAGATCGGACAGATACCGCCGGCCGGGGTGCCGCACGGGACAACGCTTGCGTTTTACGTGTATTCGGAGCTATTGGGATCGCAGGCGACGCTGGGGATGACTGCCCAGCCGCAGCCGGAAGGGGAAATGACCTTCGATCCGCTGACTGGGTTGATTGTGTATCGGCCCGGGGCGAATGATGTGTTGCCCTTTGACGTTCTATTTACGGCGACGCTGGGCGACCAGACCGATGAGCAAGCTGTCGCGGTATCGCCGATTGCGGCGTTGCCGGAAGAATACAGCTTTGTCAGTGCGCCGGTGCAGGCTTTTCCGGATGACCAGAGCCGGGACTATTTGTTTGTCAACGAGATTCTCAGTGACCAGGTGCAGATCATAACGGAGAGAATCGAACGGTGCGTTCGGTTACGATTGCGGGCAAGACGGTGGTGTTTGCGGACGGTCATGCCAACGGCCTCTATGGTGCCTACAACAGTCCGGATGGCGGGCCGTATATTGCCGATCTCGCGGAGATGACGGTGTATGCCGAGACGGTGGTAATCGGCAGCCGACTGCATTTGCCGCAGACGAATGTGACGGTGTACGCGCGACGGCTTGTGTTTGCCGGGGCCGATGCGCAAATGGTGACGACGCCTTGTGCGGACGGCGATGGCGGCGACATTGCCCTGTATATCGACGCCTATGAGTCCGATGATCCCGATGATCCGGTCGCTCGTTTTGTGGTTTCCGGCAGCGGGCAAGCGGGCCGTTCGGGACAGCTGACGCATTCGCTCAATGTATTTAACCCCTTGGCCTGGCTGTCGCCGTATTCGGTCAAAATGGCGCTGGCGTATGCCCGGGATGCCTATATTTGCGGATATTCGGCAGAGGCCGTCGAACTGCTGTCGGATTACCGGGAACTGCTGAGTACGTTGATGGCGCTGGATACGTGGGACAGTCTGGACAGCCAATGGCAGTTTGAATTTGAGCAGATGTATGGCGAGATCGTGACACTGCTGCATCGACTCGAGAACGGGCTGGATTATTTCGGCAATCCGGCCGGGTGGGTTCCGATGCTGTCATTTGAGATTACCAAGGCATTCTATGACCAGGAAATTAACCGCACGGTACGGATCTTGTATCTTTCCTACTGGCTGCAGAATAAGGCCGATGAGGTTACGAAAAAGGCCGATGGGCTGACCAATTCGCGCAACGTCTTGTGGCAGCAGGCGCAAGACCTTAGAAACCAGTATGCGACGATTCGCGCGATGATCCCGTCGCTGAAGAATGAAGCCGAACGGATTTCGGCCCAGATCGGTCAGGCCGATTCGGAAGGTTGTTTCGGACTGCTCTGCACGTTAAAGCAAAAGGAAGCGGAGCTTATCGCGCGTGCCGATAAGCTTGTTGAAAAACGCCATAAAATTCCGCTATGGAAGCGGTATCTCAGGGCGTTGGGCTTTTCGGCAAAATCGACTATCGAGGGCGCCGCTTCAGGAGGCAAGGCAGGCCTGGTGGAAGGCGTTCTCAAATCAGGAATCAATCTTTATCTTAAAGAGCTTCCCGCGCACTTTGATCCCTGGCCGGAGATCAGCAGCCGCACGGATGTCGCCAAGGCGTTCAACAGTATCGATTTCGCTGCGGAAAGCGGCGTGTGGCTTGACAATTTTGATGACATCGACACGCAGCAGATATTCGAGGGCGACCCAAGCAGTTATCTGGAGAGCCTCCGGTCACAGGCGGCGGGGATGGCCGGCGGGATGCATCAGGTGAAAGCGGCTTTGCACGAGACTTCTTTGAGCAACGAGGAAGTGCAAGTCGAACTCGAGAGGATCAAAGCCGAGGATCCGATCTTCAACGCGCTGGTGGATCAGGTTACCCAGCTGGCCGTCGAGAAGGAAGTGTTCAACCGTCAGCTTTCAGTCGCGATGCAGAAAGTCTCCGAATTATCCAATGCAATCACCAATAATCTGCTGGCCATTGATGCCCTGAATCGGGATGCGAGCCATCTCAATCGAGTGATCGACCCGCGAGCGATGATGTATATCAAGGATATGGAACGAAGGGCGCTGGAGCGGCTTCGCAAATATCATTACTATCTGGCCAAGTCGTACGAATACCGCATGCTCGAACCGTCGCCCTTGAATTTGAACATTCAGCGTATGTTCGACGCGATGCAGGCTATCGGCTCGTCGAATGGGACGCTGGGGACCGAAGATTTTGCCGCATTGAAGACCGTCTATGAAGAAGAACTCTGGGCACTGACCGATATAATCTACCAAGACTACCAGAATCATGGCAACGATGACTTTGGAAGCGGTGAAATGAGTACGAGTGTGGTGACGGAGCTTCTTCCTGAACAAATCGCGGACCTTAACGCAGGGAAAACGGTAACCCTCAATCTCAAAAGCACTCTGGGATTCCAGTACAATGAAGAAAACATCCGCATCACAAACATCGAGGTGCAGGAAATGAATTTGGCGGCGGCCTATAGCCCGAGTGAGTATTTTGACTTCAGGATCGAGCATGCCGGCGTGTCCCGACTCCAAAAGAAAGGGCAAATCTACCGGTTCATCCACTACACGGATATCGGCAGGGAACTGAACCCGCTGCACTGGAGCAGGCGTTACTTCGGGGACGGTGTTTCCGAGCCTCATAGCCCAAGCGACGCGAGTATCTCTTTATTGTACAGTTTGTTGTCCAGCGAGCGGACGTCAACCGACGTCAGCAATATCATGCTTTATGCCCGGCCGGGCGCGTGGGCCGATATTACGCTGAAGAAGATTCCGCGTGATGGAACTACAGTGCAGATGATGATCGAGACCGTCCGCCTCCGGGTTTACTATGACTACAATTTACGACATACTTCCAGGCGCACACTGCAGGTTGCCACAGAACCGAAGGGGATTCATCCATACTTTCAGGTCAATCTGGAGGATGTGCTGAACCGGAAGGACGGGCTGGGCGAATTCTACAGAACCTACGCGTCGGGCCAATCGGCTACCGTTACAGCGCCGTTGCGATGGGGCCATTATGAGTTTGTAAAATGGACCGACGGTGCAGGGATCACGTTGACAGCAAGCCCGGAAGTCGGGGTGATGTTAGATAGCAACCGAAAACGCATCGCTCAGTACATATACACAGGGCCGCTGCCTAAGGTGGCCGACTTTAACGGCGACTATTGGGTGGATTATTATGATTTTGAGGCGATGGCGCGGGCCTGGATGACAACGCCTGCGCACCCGGACTGGGAGGCGCGGTTCGACATCAGCGACAGCGGCAACGTCGAGCTGGAAGACCTGCTGATCTTTTTGGACGACTGGATGGCGACGGACTGACCCTCGTCACACCGGTCTCGCGACGGCGTGTTGACTCATGTGACGATCCCCAACAGGTGTTTGGCGATCTGCTTGGCGGCGTCGGGGCGGGCGACGGTACGGGCGGCGTTGGCCATCTGTTGTCGCCGGGCGTCGTTGGTCATCAGCTCACGCAGGATTGCCAGCAGGGCGGCGGCGGTTGCTTGCGTATCGCCGATGGTGTCCTCGACGAGGACCGCGCCGCCGGCATCGACCAGCGGTGAGGCATTGAGGGTTTGATGTTTGTCTTTGTGATACGGATACGGCAGGCATACCGCAGGACGACCGGCCGCGGCGTACTCGGCCACACTGACCGCGCCGCTTCGCCCGACAATAATATCCGATGCCGCGTACAGATCGGCCATTTCGTCGTAATAATCCGCCGTATGATATGCAATTGGCGCGTTTTCGGCGGCCTGCGTCACAGCCTGATAATGGGTCTGGCCGGTCAGATGCACCACCTGCCAGTCGGCGGCAAACGGCATCAGGTCGTCCAGCAGGGCGAGCATGGCCTGATTGATGCTTAACGATCCGCTTGAGGCACCGGTGATGAGCAATACCTTTTTGTCCGGATCCAGCCCCAGCGTTTGGCGAGCCTTGTCGGCGTTCGGGGCGGCAAAAGATGTCCGCAGCGGACAGCCCGTGAGAACGACTTTGTCCTGTCCGTTTTTGAAATACGCAGTCGTCTCTTCGTACTGCGTAAAAACCGTTCGAGCACACCGCGAAAGCAGCTTGTTGGCCTTGCCCGGCACATAATCGACATTCAGGATGCACACCGGAATCTTCAGCGACATGGCCGCCAGAATCACCGGCGCCGACACAAACCCGCCCGTACCGATGACCACCGCTTCATCGCGCACGCCCAGAAGAATCTGTTTGGCAAAATAATAGCTTTTTAGAAACTGCGTCCCGAATCGCAACGCCTTGACGGGATGGGGCGAAAAGCCCTCCGCCGGCAGCGGGAAAAACTCATACCTGGCGTTCGCCAACACCCGCGCATCCACTGCTCGGCTGCTGCAGAAAAATACAGACTCCGCCTGCGGCTGCTGCCGCACCAACTCGCCCGCGACCGCCAGTGCCGGATAGATATGCCCGCCGGTTCCGCCGCCGGCGAAATAAAACTGCGTTCGTTGTCTTGTAATGTTCGTCATCCTCTGTATTGTCTCGTAGGGGCAAATCTATGTGTTCGCCCTTGGTTGCGATTTCGTGTAACTGAAGTAAAAAGGCAAAGGTAAAAAGGAAAAAGTACAGGGTAAAGGGAAAAGGTTTGTTTAATGCTTTATCTTCCTTTATCTTCGCTTGGGAGTGCAAACTGGACACTTTATGCCTTTTACCTTATACGTTTACCCTTTCCCTTTTACCTTTTGCCTTCACACAAATAAACAGGCCGTTCTTCCTGCCGGGCGATGTTGAGCAGGATGCCGACTGCCGCACTGGTCAGGAGCATACTGGTTCCGCCGGCGCTGATGAACGGCAGGGGGATGCCCTTGGTCGGCAGCACCACCGTGACCACGCCGATATTGACGGCCGCCTGGAACACCACCGCGATCACGATACCCGCCGCCAGCATTCGCCCGAATCGATCCTGGCAGCGCATCGCCGCGGTCAATCCCCAAAAGGCAAACAGCACAAACAGCAGAATGACGACCACCGACGCCGCAAAGCCCATCTCCTCGGCAATAATCGCAAAAATAAAGTCCGTCGTATCCTCCGGCAAATGCCCGTATTTGAGTACGCCCCGGCCCAGCCCTTTGCCCCACAGTCCGCCGGTCCCGATGGCGATCAGCGACTGTCGGGCCTGGTACGGGATGGTCTCCGGATCCATAAAACTGGTGATGCGGTTGATACGTGTCTGGCTTGTCAGGATGGCCAGTCCGAAAAGCGGCACCGCCAGCGGCATCGGCGTCAGAAAGTGCCACCACACCGCGCCCCCCAGCCACAGCAACACGATCGCCATGGCCGCGATAAACGCCGCCGTGCCGAAATCCTCAATAATGATCAACCCCACCGCCAGCCCGATGGCCGCCACGGCGGGCAGAAAACAACTCCAAAACCGATTGACGCTGTCTGAAAAGCGATACATATAGGCGGCCAAAAAGATAATCATCGCCCATTTTGCCAACTCCGACGGCTGAAAGCTCACATACGCCGGGCCCGGCGCAATATCCAGCCATCGCTTGGATTGATTTCGCTCCACGCCCCAGAACATCACCGCCACAAGCAGGGCGTAGCTGATGATCAGCAGGTATGGCGTCAGCGACCGCAGACTCCGCCCTTGGTCAAGGCGAAACCACTGATACGGCACCAGCGACGTCAGGTACATCACAGCCACGGCCAGCGGAAAAAAGACAAGCTGTTTGAGTACCGTAGAATCGTAAAATCGCGACAGGTCGTAGCCGCCGGTCACCGTCGCCCCGGCCGAATAGACGAACACTGTCCCGACGGCCATCAGCACGATCACCACCGACTCAATCCATCGCTCACACCCGATTTGTCGTACATTATTCAACATTTTAAAGTATATCGGCAAAGCAGGCACAAAAACCGTAATAAATGCCTTGTTACCGGCTGAGAAACCGGTGTCGGCCTGAGCCGACGTGGTCGAAGACCCAGAAGCCGTCCTCTATCCGCGATTCCACCGTTTGGCCGTTCATTTGTATGGCCGGTTCGGACGTGTTGACTACAGGGACATACACGTTGGCCGCGGTATTGACGGGAATCTGTACCGTCATTTCAAAGAGTATGTCGTTTTTTCGGAATTCGACCCCGATGGAACCCCGAATAGATGGAACGGTCAAAGCCGCCCGATCCAGCGTCGCTGGTTGCGGTTTGATCTGAAATCGCCGGAATCCCGGCTCAAGCGGCACAACGCCGAACAAGCCGCGAGGGATGGCGTTGGCCGGAGCGGAGGCCCAAGCGTGTGAAAAACTCATGTTGGGCTTTTGTGATGGGTCCCATGCCTCACCGACGATGGTGGCCCCCAGATTATACATCATGTGCCCCCAACTGTTGCCCTCTGTGGCATTCATCAGGGTCAATGCCGCTTCCTCCCGCCCCGCACGGTACAACCCTTCCAGCAGAAAATGTGAGCCATACACGCTGACGGCCATGCCGCGACCGGCGGCATAATCGGCGACAGAGTTGACCTTATCCGGTTCGACGGCATCCAGCGCCAAGGCAAAAGCGCTGGCGTGAAGCGCATGATGATTGGCGGTCTTCCCGTCCTTGAATCGACCCGTTTGAGGATCATACAGATGTTCATTGACGGCGCGTCGGAGTGTTTTCGCACGTTCCTCGTAACGACCGGCCTCGTTGGTTTTTCCTAAAACCCCCGCAATTTGCCCCAAATAGTCAATCGCCTTGTAATGAAACGCATTAATGACCGTGTTAATACGGGTAAACCGGTAGCCATCCCGCTGGGAATCGGGCCAGTCCACCAGGTCCCGTCCATACTGTCCGCCGACATTTTCCGGCTTTTCAACAAGAGAGTCGTCGTTGATGAATTCCTCAAGCGTCTTCGTTTTGAGAACGTCGTAGTGGCGACGCAGAGAATCCGGATTTCCGGTATAGAGATAATCGTACCAGGCCATCATCACCGATTGCAGCTTGTACTCGGTCGGCCAGGTAGGGCGATAATACAGATATTCAATGGAATAACGCGGGAAGGCATATTCTCTGTCCACACAATAATGAGAGAGCTGATTGATCAGTGCATCGCCCTCATAATTTCGCCGCTCCCGTGTGTGCGTATCCACATACACATCCAGTGCCGTCGCCTTGATGCTGTATTTGCAGAATTCCCAGACATCGTTGAGCACCGGGTCCGACGACGCAAACTGCGCAGCGTTGTCGTCAAAGGGGTGCCGCAGCACCACTGCCTGAATGCAATTGTGATCAAATCCATCCGGAACATTGAGCAGTTCCGCATATCGAAAGACGCGATATCCGAAGTTTTCCAGAGTCTGCCGTCCGTCCTTGAGCGTCCAGATCTCCTGATAAGTGTTTTCGGTGCGCATCCGGTGACGGACGGTGTTCGGGGCCGATAGCTCTTCGCCCAGTCGGATTTCCACTTTGCGGCCAGCCTTGCCGTCCACCTCCAGCCGAATGCCGGCGACAACCGCCTTGCCAAAATCAATAAAAAAACGCCCTTCGCCCTTTTCGATCACATGCGTAGGTTTGACGAAATGTTGTTGGGTGTTTCGAGTGGAGCTGGCGTGGAGCTTGTCAATGCTGCGTTTTTCATTTGCATTCGTCCACGCTGCATCGTCGAAGCCCGTATCATTCCAACCAAAGGGGTATTGGCGGGCATCCAAGCCCTCTCGCGGCGCGTAATAATAGGAATTGTGGCCTGAATTTCCCATATCCCGATAGACGCTGTCGCCGCTGAGCGTCTTCCAGATGCGATCCGACCGGATGGTGCGGCGTGTACCGTCTGTAAAAATGACAGTCATCTGAAACAGAAACCGCTTGTCCTGCGTGGTATAGGTGACGGCGCCGATGACATTGTCTTTGCCGGGGCGCAGCAAATGTGTTACGTCAAACGTGTTATAACGCACCGCACCGTCAAATCCCCGCTCCGGCCCGGCGCCGACAAACTCGCCGTTGATATACAGTTTATAGACATATTGGGCTGCCGGTTCCGGCGACAAAGCCGTCACATGTGCGATTGCGGTTTGGATGGCCTTGTCGGGCAACGCGAAAGACGTGCGAAGAAACAGAAAATTGGAGTCAGCCTCTCCCCAGACGGGAATTGCCGTCCAGGCATTCTTAACCGCTGTTGTAAACCGCTGCGGCTGAGAATACGCTCCTTGCTGGTCATCTTTATCCCATGTCCTGACCTTCCAGTAATAGATACTGTCCGGCTTCAGCGGGCGGCCCGCATAGCGAACATAGCTCGATTCGCCAGAGGCGGCCTTGCCCGAATCCCACATGTTGCCTTCGTCGGAGGCCAACCGCTCAGGACAGTCCGAAACCAGAACCTGATACGCGGTCTGATGTTCGTTTGAATCGGGATCATTGATGATCCAACTCATCGAGGGGGTTTCATTTTCCACGCCCAACGGTTCTGACAAAAGTTCTATCAGCAGTCCCGTCGGAGCCTCCGGCGGCCAAGCCCCGTCAGCACACAGGACACACACGGAAAAACATAACCACCCAAGGATGATCCGTCCCCAAAAGATATCCGATGTTCTTCTTCTGTTGGTAATCATTTTTAGATGCGCATTTTTTTTACGGCATCTTCCGGAGCAGGCAGGCCATTGTCGGCATAACGATGTTTTATCGCCGCCGCGACCAGCCCGGCGAACATCGGCTGGGGGCGCAGCGGGCGGCTGGTCAGCTCCGGATGCGCCTGGGTACCCATAAAGAACGGATGCTGCGGCAATTCGAGAATCTGCATGATCGGCTGGGTCGGCGATTTGCCCGAAAAGACCATGCCGTTCTCTTCCAGTGCGGCGATATAGCGAGGATCAACTTCGTAGCGATGCCGGAAGCGCAGCCGCACCGATTCGACCTTGTTGAACAATCGCCAAGCCAGTGTGTCAGGCTTGATCGCCACGTCCTGGCCGCCGAGCCGCATATTGCCGCCCAACCCCTCGATCTTTTTCTGTTCGGGCAGTATGTCAATGACCGGCTCGCCGCATTTCGGGTCCACTTCGGTCGTATTGGCGGCGTGCAGTCCGCAGACGTTCCGTGCGTACTCGATCACTGCCGCCTGAAACCCCAGACACAGTCCCAGATACGGCACGTTGTTTTCACGAGCATAGCGGACGCTGGAAATTTTGCCTTCCATCCCCCGCACGCCGAAGCCGCCGGGAACGATGATTCCGTCAACCCCGGCCAGATGCTTGGCAGCGGTCTGATCGGTGACATTGGTGGTCTCGATCCATTCGACATTGACCTTGCAGCCCAAGTGAATGCCGGCATGTTCCAGCGCATGAAGGATTGAGGCATAACTGTCGCGCAACGACGTATATTTGCCGGTGATGCCGATGGTAATTTCTTTGGTTTCTTTACCGAGTTTGTCGGTAAAGTCGCACCACCGTTCCCATTCTTTGCGCTCGTGGCGCAGTTGAGTGCGGTCTTCGATCCGCAGCATCCGCAGCACCTCAAAATCCAGCCCGCAATCCCGCAGCATCGAAGGAATCGAATAGATGCTGGCCGAGTCGTGCATACTGAAGACCCGCTCGACGGGCACATTGCCGAACACACTGATTTTCTGCATCGCGGTTTTGCCGACTTCTTTTTCCGCACGACAGGCGATAATATCCGGCTGAATACCCGTCTGCATCAATTGTTTGATACCCAACTGGGCGGCCTTGGATTTCTGTTCGCCCAGGGTACGCGGCTCTAAAATATACGTCAGCGCGACAAAGCAGCAGCTATTGGGTCCTTCCTCGTAGGCCAGCTCGCGCATTGCCTCGATATAAAACGCATTTTCAATATCCCCCACGGTTCCGCCGATCTCTACAAAGACCACATCCGCATTCTTCTTGACCGCCAGTTCGCGCAAACGCAGTTTGACCTCGCCGGTGACATGCGGAATCATCTGCACATCGCGGCCGAGATATTCGCCGTGCCGCTCTTTATCCAGCACCGAGCGATAGATCTGTCCGCTGGTCGAGAAATTCGCCCGACTGAGGTTTTGATCGAGCATCCGCTCATACGTTCCCAGGTCCATATCCGTTTCCATCCCGTCGTCCAGCACAAAAACCTCGCCGTGCCGGAATGGGTTCAGTGTCCCCGAATCAATGTTCAGATAGCCCTCCAGTTTGATCGGCGCGACCGTCAAGCCCTTATCCTGCAAAAGTTTGGCCAGGCAGGACGAGAATATCCCCTTGCCCAGTCCGCTCATCACCGTGCCCATCACGATCACGTATCGCGTTTTGCCCTTTTTGTAGCCCTTCGGCAACGGCAAGAAAAATTCATCCGTCGAAGTTGCTCCCACGCTTGCCAACATTTCTCTGCTGTCTGTCATTTTTTAATCCATTATTGATAAGTACTATTTATATCGCTTCACAAATGCTGCGTATTGTTCGGGAGTATCCACGCCGTCCAGAGCCTTTTCGACGGTAGCCGTGAGGATGGAAAAGCCGTTTTCCAGCGCCCGGAGCTGTTCGAGTTTTTCGCACTGCTCCAGCGGACTTGGCGACAGGGCGGTGAACACCTTCAAAAAATCTCGGCGATAGGCGTAGATGCCCAAATGTCGCCGATACCCGCTTATGTCTCCGACGCCGGCCGTCTGCCGGTCGTAAGGAATCGGCGACCGGGAAAAATACAGCGCCCGTCCGTTCGCGTCAGTCACACATTTGACGATATTGGGGTTGGCGATATCCGCAGCCGTTTCAAACGGGGCCAGCAGTGTAGCCATCTGCATATTGGGATTATCCTCCAGAAGCTGCGCCACCCGGTCGATATACGCCGGGTCGATCTCCGGCTCGTCGGCCTGCACATTGACTACGATCTGACAGTTCCGCTTGGCCGCGACCTCGGCGATTCGGTCTGTGCCGCTCTGGTGGTCCGGCGAGGTCATCACGCACGGCGCCCCAAACTGGCGACAGGCCTCCATCACCCGCTCATCATCGGTGGCAATGACCACTTCGCACACGCGCGCAGCGCACAGTGCCCGCTCATACGTATGCTGAACAAGATATTTTCTGGTTTCTTTTGCCAGAACCTTGCAGGCCAGCCGGCTGGACCCATACCGGGCGGGAATGACGACAATTGTCCTCACAAATCCATTCCTTGCAGCGATCTAACAAGTTGTAAATGTTCAAAAACCACTGCCCGAATATATTAGACTAGGGCTTCCGTTATGTCAACCGTTCAATTGTCGGTTTTCACAATCCGAGGCCGTGTAGATCAGGCCGCTTCAATCTGTATCACTGAACAAATCAAGAGAAGAGGAGGCCTAATCAGGGCAATCGCATGAAATAAATAAGTTGCGAAAAATCTCAAAATGTTAAAATAGGTAATTTGCGCTTTTATGCGCTATGTCTTATACTGCTGTTTTTAGGGCAAGGCCTTGCAAAACAATTGAATA
>JAAYCR010000046.1 GCA_012729675.1 Phycisphaerae bacterium
AAGGCCAGCCAATGTCAAGCTCAACTTGGTCATCGAAGGCGCCGGAACCGTCTGGATTGATGATATCCAACTGCTCTTGTCAGACACATCCTTGAGCAATACCTGATTGTGACCGCCGCCGGAGAGGCGCAGGCTCAAAAGTCGGCGGTGACGATTTCGGTTTGGCATTCGGGGACAGCGGCGATGAATTGTCGGCCGTAGCGTTTTTGGACGATGCGGCTGTCGAGGACGACGATCATACCGGTGTCGTTCTTGCTGCGGATCAGACGGCCGAAGCCCTGTTTAAATTTGATGACGGCCATCGGGAGCTGATAGTCCATAAAGGGGTTTTGGCCTTTTTGGCGCATTCGCTCGATGCGGCCCTGGATGAGCGGGTGGCCGGGCACGGCAAACGGCAGACGCACGATGATGACGTTGGACAGCGCCTCGCCGGGGACATCGACGCCTTGCCAGAAGCTGTCAGTGCCGAACAGAACGCAACGATTGCCTTCTTTAAACAGCCGCAGCATCTTGTCGCGATCCAGCCCGTCGCCCTGCGTGAGCAGTTCCATCTCATTTTCGTCCATCCAGTCGCCAAGCTGCTCGGCCATGCGGTTGAGCATTGTGTAGCTGGTAAAGAGCACAAACGCCCGCCCGGCGCTTTTGAGCAGATATTTTTTGACCGCTTCGCCGGCGCGTTCGATAAAATCCGGTGCGTTCGGGTCGGGCATATCGGCTTCAATGTAGAGTTTGACCTGTCGGGCGTAGTCGAAGGGCGAGCCGACTTGCAGCGGTTCAAATGCATCCAGCCCGACGCGCTCGGCAAAGAACGCAAAGCCCGCTTTGTCGGCGGCGCCGCAACTGAGGGTCGCGCTGGTCAGAATGACGGACTTGTGGGCGTCAAAGAGCCTCTCGCGGAGGTAGGGCGACACATCCAGCGGCGCGGCGCGAAGCGTGACCCGTTTGCGTTTGGCGGTTTCGGCCTCGACCCAATAGATGCAGTCGTCCCGGGTCTGCTGCAAAAAGATGCGGATATCCGTCTCAAGCTCACCGATGCGGTCGATGCTGCGCCCCAGTTCGAATTTGTCTTCTTCGTTTTTGAGCGTCTTGGACAGGCGTACCAGCGACAGGCGCAGCTCCTTGAGCGCGCCGGACATATTGTCATCGACAAATCCCGGCTGGCAGCGTCCGCCCGTCTCGGCGGCGGCATGTGCGGCCCAGGCCTGCACTTGGGCGAAGAAGATCTGCTGATCGGTGCGGCAGCGGCGGACAAGCTCGCGGGCCTGGCTGGCGTCTTCCTGGAGGTAGGCCAACAGGCCGCGGCGGCGGCGGACGTGATAGAGGCGATCCAGCAGCGATGAGATGCTGTACTGGCTGATGTGGATGCCGAAGTGTTCCTCGGCGACGTGTTCGATGGTGTGGGCTTCGTCGAGAATGATGTAGTCGTACTCGGGCAGGACGCCGACGCCTTCGCTCTTGAGCACCAGGTCGCTAAAGAGGATGGCATGGTTGGCGACGATGATGTCGGCGGCGTCGAGCCGGCGGCGGGCGCGCCAGTAAAAGCAGCGGGCGAAGTTGGCGCACTTGCGGCCTTTGCAGTTGCCGTGTTCGCTCTGGACGGCCTGCCAGACCTCGGACGACGGCAGTTCGGGCAGGTCGCTGAGTGTGCCGTCTTCGGTGTGTGCCGCCCAGTCGGCCAGGGCGATCAGTTCCACGCCGCTGTCGTCAAAGAGGGTGTGCTGCCGCTGCTTGGCATAGTCCAGCCGCCGCTTGCAGAGGTAGTGGCCGCGGCCTTTGGCCAGACGGGCAACAAAGCCTTCGTCCATCAGCGAGGCGAGAAACGGGATGTCCTTTTGGATGAGCTGCTGCTGGAGGTTGACGGTGTAGGTGCTGATGACGACGCGGCCGGTCTTCCGCAGGGCGACATCGACGGCGGCGGTCAGGTAGGCGAAACTCTTGCCGACGCCCGTGCCTGCCTCGGCGGCCAGATGAAAGTGTTCGCGAAAGGCGCTTTGCGCCCGCCGCGCCATTTGCAGTTGCTGAGGGCGCGACTCAAACGCCGGCCAGCACTGAGCGGCACGTCCCTGCGGGCCTAACAGCGCCTCGGCGTCAAGCCCTTCCTGTCGTTCTGAAAATGCGATCACCCGCGTTCCTTTATATCGTATCGCCGGCATCCTGCCGGCACAGTATTGGGTAAAAAACGGAATAATTCAAATTCGAATATCAAATATCGAAATCCGAAACAAATCTAAATGTCCGAAATACCAAATGTTCGAAACAGGCTTTCGCCGAAATGCATTGTCTTATCGTGCAGAAGCTGTGTTTTGTTTTTTTTATTCGTTATTTGAATTTGTTTCGGATTTCGGATTTCGTACTTCGGATTTTATGCGCGTTGCGCTTACGGCACAATCACATCGCGCAAGATCTGCACGGCCTTGTCGTGGGGCATTTTTTCGATGGCAAAACGAACCGCTTCGACGGCGCCGCGCGGCTTGCCGTCATGATGCATCACATACGCGATCAGAAAGGCCAGTTCACCCGACCCACTGCGCTGCTGCCAGGTGGCCATCTCAATCAGCCGGTTCTCGAAGACATCCCGGTCGCCGATGAGTGCGGCGGGGTTGATTTGTGCAGATGCGACGTTCGGATTTTTCAAAATGGCCTGCCGCAGCAGGTAGGCGCTGCTCATATATTCGCCGGCGGCCAAGAGTGAAACAGCCTGCCCCACGAAGGGGCGCACATCGTCCGGCCCCCAAATCGCCGCCAGTGCAAAGGCGTCGGCGGCCTTGTAAAATCGCCCTTCTTTGAGGAAGGCTTCGGCCGCGGCCATGTATTCGGCGACGCGGGCTTCGGCGAGCTTGTCAAAATCGCCATACCGCCGCATCAGCATCGCGGCCTGCTCTTGTTCGGCGGCTTGTTGCGCCGCTTCCTCCGGCGTCAATGCTTCGGTCTGTTCCGGGGCGTCGTCGGGTTCCTCGCGCGGACGCAGCAGTTCCGTCACGCGCGGCGTAGCGTCTTGAAGCAGTTCTAATTCGAATTCCTCGCGGGTCGCCTGGCGCACTGTCTCTTCGGGCAGCAGCGCGGCTTCTGTCTCGGCGTCGGGTTCTTCGGCAGGCGGCTCACGTTCGAGTATCCGGCGCGTCTGCGGGTCGAGAAGCGGTTCTACTTCTTCGATGCGGAGATAGTCCTGAAAGAAAGGCGATGTGGTTCGAATGTCTTCGAGAATCGCGATATCCTGCTCGTCCGTTTGTATGCGGCGACGCTCTATTTCCATTTCTTCACGAAGCTGCATCTGACTTACCATCAGGCGCTCCAGTTCGGAGGCACTAAGCGAAAGCGGCCGCGACCGGTACTGCGTGTCCACGGTCTGGGCGAGCATCGGCGGGGTGTAGGGGTCGGCTTGTCCCCGGTCGGTGATCGTGGGCGAAAACAGCCCCGTCCCGTCCGGCCGAATTGAAGAACCAATGGAATGTCGAGGGTCATTATAGGGCCGCGACAGTCCCGGTGACCGGTCGTGCAAAATCGGGTCATACGAATAGCGAAGAAAGCTGTCCACCGGACTGGTGGCTTGCGGGCCGGAAAAAATGTCCGAGCTGCTGTAGGGCGTAATCCCCCGGAAATGGCGCATACCGCCGATGTGTCCGCTTACGACATCCGCTGCGGCGGAGGTGTCAAACGGCCGGCTTGGAATCAGTCCGCTGCGCCCGGCGCTGGGCACCGAGGTCGGCGAGCCGATGGGGGATTGTACGTTTGGATTGCTCGCCGCCCACAGCAGCGCCGTTGAGAGCAACAAAACTGTCGCTAAAAGGATTAGATATTTCATAAGTCACCATCCTGTATTTGTTTAGATTTTCAGTTGCGAGTGGCTGTCGGCATAACGGGGTTTTTGTGCCCAATGCAGCTTTGTAGCAAGCGTGTCCCATTGCGTTCGCATGGGGTTATTCACGACGAGAAACTGCCCGGCATGCCTGCGAATCGCGACCACATCATTTTGCAGCAGACGCTGCTGGACTTGACCATCCAGCAACAGCGTTGTCTGGTCGTTGACCTTCAGCGGCTCGATGCGAAGTTGATGCTCGGCGTTCAAGACGATCGGTCTGAAACTGAGCGAATGCGGACACACGGGCGTAACGACCATCGCGGATAAATTGGCCGCCAGAATCGGGCCGCCCGCCGACAGATTATACGCTGTAGAGCCGGTCGGCGTCGAGACGATTAGCCCGTCGCCGATACAGACCGCCAGCTTCTGGTCCTGAATTGTCAACTTTATTTCGAGCATACTGAATGGGGGACCGGCAGTAATGACCACGTCGTTGACGGCGGTATAAGTGAATATCTCGCGTCCCTGCCGCATGACATCACAATGGAGAATCATTCGCTTTTCAATGAGCGTTTGCCTGTTAATAATACGGTCAAATTGCTGGAGGAGTTCTTCGACGCTGAATTCGGCCAGAAACCCCAGTTTTCCGACGTTGACCCCGATGACGGGCACGCTGGTCTGGCACAAGTCGCGGGCGGCGCCGAGGATGGTGCCGTCACCGCCGAAGACGACGGCAAAGTCGGCCTGGCGCAGCTCGTTGGGTTCGCAGCCCGATTCGAGACAATTGGCGATGACCTCGGCGCGATCTTCGGCAAACGCCAGAAATCGCTCCATCGCCTCCTTGGCGTGAGGGCGATGCAAATCCCCGAACACAATCAGCTTAGGCATATTCATATCAACTTCTGACTTCTGGCCTCTGACCTTTATCTTCCGGCCTCTGTCTTAACTATCGACTTTTTTCGGCTGCAATTTAAGATTTTTCACGGTCTGGGCGATTTGTTCTGCTGTAATTTGCATCCAGAAAAGCTGTTTTCCGCGTGCCGCCGCAGGCAGGTATTCGTCTTTGGCGCCCAACAAAATCGCCTTACCGATGCCGGCGGCAAGCGCCTCGTCGTCTTCGGCGTTGGCCTTGCACAAGGCGGCTTCGATCAGAGCCGAGCCGAATCCGCAGGCGATGGTGTGATCTTCGAGCGTCAGGACGGTTTTCCCGGCGCGAAACCAATCCAGCAGGGACTCGTCCAGCGGCTTGGCAAACCGGGCATTGACGACGGTAACGGAGATGCCTTCCCGCTCAAGCAAATCCGCGGCCTTAAGGGCCTGACCAACAGGCGACCCCAGCGCCAGCAGGACAACGTCCGACTCGCCTTGGCGCACCACCGCGCTTTGGCCGAGGGCGTAAGGGATGTGTGCGGCATACGGCTCATCCGGGACGGCTTCTTTGGGATAACGGATCGCAAAGGGGTTTCCGCTGGCAGCGGCCAGATTGAGCGATTCCCGCATCTCCCACTCGTCGGCGGGAGCGGCGATGACCAGATTCGGCAGCATCCGCAGATAGCCGACGTCCCAGAGGCCGTGATGGGTCGGGCCGTCGTTGCCGACAGCGCCGGCGCGGTCGATGCAGAAAATTACCGGCAGATTCTGCAGCGATACTTCCTGAAAGATCTGGTCGAAGCTCCGCTGTAAGAATGTCGAGTAGATGCACACGACGGGCTTGAAGCCCTGACGTGCCATCCCGGCGGCGATATCGACTGCCACGCTTTCGGCGATGCCGACGTCATAGTAGCGTTCATTGAAGCGCTGGCGAAACTTGACCAGGCCCGTCCCGTCGGGCATCGCAGCGGTGAGGGCGACGATCTTGTCGTCGCGGGCGGCCAGTTCGACCAGCCCGTCGCCGAATGCCTCGGTGAACGTCCGAACGCCCTGGGTGGGTGTTTCGCTGTCGCCGTTTAACTCAAACGGGCCGGTGCTGTGATACTTACACGGATCGTCGTCGGCGGGGGAATAACCCCTGCCTTTTTTGGTATAAACATGTAGCAGGGCGGGCCTGTCCAATTCGCCCAGCGCCTTGAACAGTTCGATCAGCGAGGTAGTGTCGTGCCCATCGACCGGGCCAAAATACGGAATGTTCAGGCTTTCAAACAAACGGCTTGGTGTAATCGCCATCCGCAGGGTTTTTTTGACGTTCTCCAAGGTCTCTTCCATCCGCCGCCCGATCAGCGGCAAATGATCCAGCATCCGGTTGGTGATTTTCCGCATATCCTCGTAGGTGTGGCTCAGACGCACTTTGGACAAAAAGCCGGCCATCGCCCCCTGCGTGACGTCAATCGCCATCGAGTTGTCATTGAGCACAATCAACAGTTGGCGCTTGACCAGCCCCAGATTGTTGAGGGCTTCAAACGACAGGCCGTTGACGATGCTGGCGTCGCCGATCAAGGCGACGATTTTTTCGTCTGTGCCCTTATGCTGAGCGCCCAGTGCCATCCCCAGCGCCGTGGCAATCGAGGTGCCGGCGTGTCCGACGCTGAAGGGGTCGCAGTCGCTCTCGTCCGGGCTGGGAAAGCCGCTCAAGCCGCCTTCCTGTCGGAGCTGCTCGAACATTGCGACGCGGCCGGTCAGAATTTTGTGGGCATAGCACTGATGACCGACGTCCCACAGGAGCCGGTCGCGGTGAAAATCAAACGCGCGGTGCATCGCAAGGGTCAGTTCCACTACGCCCAAGTTACTGGCCAGATGCCCGCCAGTACGGCTGACCGAATGGGTTATCACCTGGCGAATCTCTTCGGCCAGGCGAGCCAGTTCGTCCTGCGTCAGGGCCTGTAAATCTTCCGGCCCGCGAATCGTGTCAAGCAGTTTCGTCATGTCAGTCAAATCACTCATTTTTCCGTATCGGTTCCGTCAGCGGCAGCGTCCAGGACTGCGAAACGCCGACGCCTTCTATCACTATCGCATCGAGACTCAGGTTCACCAGGTACCACACCGCCTGCCGGTCGGCCCACTCCACCATTGCCTCGAAAGAAACATAGTCAATTCCGTTATGCCGCTGCCAGTCGCCGCGATGCACATGTCCGCAGAAGTACGCCTTCACGCACGCATGACGCTCCAGCGTCGCCCGAACGTCCTCGGCGTTCCACAGTGTATGCGACTCGCCCGGCGGCGTCAGCGTCAGGTGGCCGAACACGATCACCGGCACAGCCGCCTCGGTCGCCTCGGCCAGTACCGCATCGAGCCACGCTAACTGCGCAGCGCCCACGGCCCCGTTATAGACCTGCGCGTTGGCTGCCCTGCGCTGCCGCAGCGCCGATAGCATCACCTGTGCCTCGCGGTACGGCTCGCTGAGTTGGGCCCATCCGCCCTGTACCGCCCTGTCCTGCGTATCCAGCACTACAAACCGCCAGCCGCCGGCGTCAAACGTGTAATACGCCCGATCCATCGCCAGAATCTCCAGCGTCTGTTCTCGAGTCACACCGTCAAAATCATGGTTGCCCAAAACGTGATACCGCGGCATCGCGATCCGGTCGTAAATGGCGGCGACAGCCGTGAGTTCCTCTTCGGCACGCGGGCCGCCGTCAATCAGATCGCCCAATTGAATCACAAACGCTGGGGCCGGATTCAGGGCGTTCAGGGCGGCGGCGGCCTCTTCAAGCCGGTGGCGCGACGCCGCATAATGGCGTGTGCCGGCCGAAGGCTTTTCCGCATACTGCACATCCGCCAGTACCCCGAAGGTGATGGACGGTGCCTGTCTGGCACAGCCGCTTACACACGGAAGCATCATCATCAAACCTCCAATCAACACACACGAACGCCTGAACATCCGCCGCATGGACATCCTGCCCGCAAGACGGGTGTGCAATACAACCCGCGCGGCCGTAAATGGCACATTGTTAGAAGTTCCCATATCAATCCTTTCGCCTGAATATGTGTATCGTTTGACTGACGGACGGTATTCCTATCGGTTCCGTGTCTGCATTTCCAGTGCCAGGCGGCGAAGAATCTCCGCCGGCGGACCGAAGTACCGGATCGCCTCGACGGCCTCGTCGGTCAGACGCCGCAGGAGAACGCGCGACTCCTCGATACCCACCAGCGAGGGGTAGGTCAGCTTGCCTTGAGCCGCGTCTTTGCCGGCCGTTTTGCCGAGTTGCTCGCTGCTGGCGGTTACATCCAGCAGGTCATCGGCAATCTGAAAGCCCAGCCCGATCTTCAGCCCGTAGCTGAGCAGGGCGGCGACATCCTGCTCGCTCGCCTGGCCGGCAATCGCCCCCAGTCCGGCAGCGGCGGAGAACATCTTGGCAGTCTTATTAATATGAATATACCGCAGACGTTCCAGTGTCCCTGCCGTATGTTCGCCTTCCATATCCGCCATCTGTCCGGCGATCATCCCGCTCGGCCCGGCCGCCTCGGCCAGTGTGCGAATGATGCGCACGGCGGTTTGGGCATCGTCAATCCGCTGGGCTGGCAGCTCGAACGCCAGCGTCAGCAGGGCGTCGCCGGCCAGAATCGCCGTCGCCTCGTCAAACTGCTTGTGGCAGCTTGCCCGGCCGCGCCGCAGGTCGTCGTCGTCCATCGCCGGCAGGTCGTCGTGAATCAGCGAGTAGGTATGCACCATCTCAATCGCCGCGGCCGCAATCCGGGCCGCCGGCGTCAGCTTGCCCGCCGTCAGTTCGCAGCACCACAGCACCATCGCTGCGCGGATACGCTTGCCGCCGCTCTGGAGCATATACTGCATCGCGGCCTTGAGGCGCGGCGGTATACCGGCTTGGTCGGCCAAAATCTGCTCCAATACCTGACCGGTCAAGTCCGCTTTCTCGGCCAGTTGCGCCCGAAAGGCCTGGTTGTCTGTTGTCTGAATCTGCATAAACACTAAATCCCGTCTTGTTTTTCTTTGAAAACCCTACTATTATAATAGTTTTTCGGCGTAGGAACAGAAAAAACCGATACGGCTTTAAACGAGGACGTTGCCATGATGATTCTGCTGTTGCTGATGTTGGGTCTGGTACTGCTGTATTTCGGCGCCGAGATGCTGGTCAAGGGGGCCGTGGAAGTTGCTCGGCGGATGGGTGTCGGTCCGCTAGTCATCGGTCTGACCGTTGTCGCTTTCGGCACCAGCGCCCCGGAACTGACCGTCAGTACACTGGCGGCTTTGGGCGGACAGGGCGATATTGCGATGACCAATGTGGTCGGCTCGAATATCTTCAATGTAGCGGTGATTCTCGGGCTTGCCGCCCTGATCTGCCCGATCCGCATTACCGCCCAGGTCGTCAAAGTGGATATGCCGCTGATGATTCTGGCATCGCTGATATGCCTGGTTGTGTCTGCGGATCGCTATCTGTCGCGCATTGAAGGAATACTGCTGTTTTTGGGAATCACTGCATATATTCTTTTTTCGTATCATCTGGCCTATCGCAAATCTGCCGATCCCTTACCCGCCGAGATGGACGCATCGCCGAAGGCCGCGTCATCCGCAGCGGCCGGTTCGTGGATAACCAACGTTGTCAAGATTGCGGTCGGACTGGGGCTTTTGGTCGCAGGTTCCAAGGCGTTCGTCGAAGGTGCTGTCCAATTGGCGCAGCGGCTGGATATCCCCGAAGCCGTCATCGGCCTGACGATTATCAGCGCGGGAACCAGCCTGCCCGAACTGGCCACATCGGTGGTCGCCGCGATGCGAAAACAGCCCGACATCGCCGTCGGCAACATTGTCGGCTCCAACATCTTTAATATTATGGCTATACTCGGCATATCTTCTATGGTTTCGCCCTATTCGGCAAAGGGTCTGACCGGTATCGACCTGGCGGTGATGCTGGCGGCGGCGGTTATCGCGCTGCCGTTGATGTGGAGTCGTTTTACGCTGTCCCGGCTCGAAGGCGCAGGCCTCTTGGCGGGCTATCTGATTTATCTGGCCTATTTATGGCCGAAATAGCGAAACGAGCGGTTCTGTTTGACATTCGACAGTTGACATTTTACATTAGTGCACATAGGTGTCCTTTGGGGCAAAAACAAAACTCTGTGATAATCTGCGAAATCTGTGGTTTCGAAAAAAATTCTTATTCTGGGCGTTACGGCCTCGGGCAAGGGGTCGCTGGCGTTTGAGCTGGCCAAGCGGCTGGATGGCGAGATTATCAGCGTCGATTCGATGAAGGTCTATCGGCGGATGGATATCGGCACGGCCAAGCCGCCAGCGGACAAACGGCGGCAGATGCCGTATCACCTGATCGATGTGGTCGAGCCGAGCGAGGCATTCAGTGTGGATCGCTTTCTGGAACTGACCGACGCGGCGGTCGGGCAGATTCAGGCAGCCGGCAAGCAGGTGGTGGCCGTAGGGGGGACGGCGATGTATATCAAGGCGCTGTTGCACGGGCTGTTTGAGGGCCCGGCCTCGGACGCCGAGATTCGCCGCCGCCTGACCGAGCAAATCGCCCAAAACGGGCTGGCCGCGCTGCACCAACGGCTTTTACAGATCGACCCGGCCGCGGCCGAACGCATCCATCCCAACGACCTGCGGCGGATTGTCCGGGCGCTGGAGGTCTTCGAACTGACGGGAAAGCCGATCACCGCCCTGCAAAAGCAATGGGAAACCGACGCCGCCGAGGACTGGTTCGTTATCGGTCTGCGCCGCCCGAAGGACATTGAGAGTACCCGCATCAACAGCCGGGTCAAGCGAATGGTCGATGAGGGGCTACTGGGGGAGGTCAAGGCGTTATTGGCCGAGCCGCAGCCGCTGAGCAAGCAGGCCCGCGCCGCCATCGGATATGCCGAGGTCATCGACCATTTGGAGGGGAAATGTTCGTATGAGGAGGCCGTCGAGCAGATCAAGATCAACACCCGCAAATTCGCCAAGGCCCAGCGGACGTGGTTCAAGACCTTCCGAAACGTCCGCTGCTGGATAAACATCAATGAATCTGACACGCTCCAGACCGTGACAGAGGCGGCAATTCATCTCTGGAACGACAGATAGGGCTGTCGCACAAACCGGAATTTCCCATCGGTCTGCTGTGCAGAGCCGATGCCACCCAACCGACAACGTAAAAAGGCAAAGGGAAAAGGGCGTTGCTGTCTAAATTAACTGCAAACTCCTCCAGAATATCCTATTAATGCGATAGATGCTGTGTTCTGTTGTGAAAATTTTTTGCTTATTTGTTACATCTTGATGTTATTTCGCTTGACTTAATGTCCTGATAGTTTTATTTTGAAGTGTATTGTTTGTGAATGTGAGTACAAATATCAAGATCGACGAGGATATGAAATACCACAAGATTCCGGACGAGACGATTCGGCGTATGCCGATGTATTTGCGGGCGTTATCGCTGCTGGAGCAGGATGCCTGCCAGACCATCTCCAGCCGCCAGTTGGCACAACAGCTGCACCTCAATCCCCCTCAGATTCGCAAAGACCTGTCCTATTTCGGGGCCTTCGGCAAACGCGGCATCGGCTATCCGGTTCAATCGACCGTCCAGCAGATCCGCAAAATCCTGAAACTGGACGGTACTCAGTCGGCTGCGCTGATCGGGGCCGGGCGTCTCGGCACGGCCATCGCGGCCTATCCAGGCTTTTCGGTGTTCGGCTTTGAGGTGGCATCCATCTTTGACATCGCCCCCAAAAAGATCGGCAAAAAAATCGGGGCGATGACCGTCGAAGACGCCGCCGACCTGGACACGCTTAAGAAACGCAAGATTCGTCTGGCGATTTTGGCCGTGCCGGCCGAGGCGGCTCAATCCTGTGCCGAGGCGCTGGTTCAGGCGGGTGTTAAGGGCATTTTGAACCTGTCGCCGAGCTGTTTGGCCGTGCCGCGGCGCGTCAAGGTGGTCACGATTGATATTGCGATGGCGTTGGGCGTGCTGCCGTATTATATGTAAGAGGTTTGAGGTTGGAAGTTAGAGGTTAGAGGTGATGGGCTAAAGCCCATCCTGCGAACTACGAACTAAGAACTTAGAAATCGGAAGCGGACAATTATGAGTGTAAACACAGTATCGAAAGACCAGTTCAAACAGTTTGTCGCGGCACTGATCGCATCGGAGCCGTCGGTGGTGGGCGTACAGGCCAAAGGTGACCGGTTTGTCTTCGACGATCTGAAATCCGCCGACGCCTTACGGCTCGATTATGACGTCAGCATCCTGTCGCCGCGCAAGTATGTCATGCCGCAAAAGGAAACGCTGCTGAAATTTGAAGTCGGCGGCGACTGCCAAAGCGTGCAGGACGGCAAGCCGCTGATTCTGCTTGGCGTTCATCCCTACGACATGGCCGCCATCAACCAGATGGACGAGTTGTTCAGTCAGGATGAATACGACACGCACTATATGTGCCGACGCCGGCAGATCACCATCATCGCCTGTGACGTGGTTTCGCCGAGCAAGAACGTCTTTGCCTCCTCGATGGGCACGGCCACCGTCCAGCACGGCTACGATATGCTCCTTACCGACGTCGGCGAGAGTATCATCGTCGAAGTCCGCACAGACAAGGGCAGGGTGTTGATGAATCACATGCCCGCCGCCCGCCCGGCCTCGGAGGACGACCTGGCCAAGCGCAGCGCCGTCTGGGAAAAGAACCAACATGTCCTGAACAAGCACGTCCTGGAGTGCAAACCGTCGTATCTGCCCAAGCTGCTGGAGAAGAATTATGACCATCCCGTCTGGGAAGAAAAGGCGCGGTTGTGCTACTCCTGCGGTTCGTGCAATCAGGTCTGCCCGACGTGCTACTGTTTTGACGTGCAGGACGTGGTCAATTGGGACATGAAGACCGGCAGCCGCGTTCGCGTCTGGGACGGGTGTCTCTTAGAGAACTTTGCCACCGTCGCCGGCGACCACAACTTCCGCAAAAACCGCTCGTCGCGCTTCCGCCATCGCCTGTACCGCAAGGGCAAATATGTCCCCGGCAAGATTGGCGGCCAGATCGCCTGCGTCGGCTGTGGACGCTGCATTACCGCCTGCACCGCCGATATCGCCAACCCTGTCAATGTCTATAACCAGTTGATGGAACGTACCGATATTGGATAACCCCGAAACCGGCTCTTAAGAGGAGACCCCGTTATGTGTGAGTGTTGTACGCAAGAGAAAAAAGATATTTATCTGCCGGAGTTGGCGACGATTACCAAACGCCGAATGCTCAACGGCACCGAGCTGTATATGCATCTTCAACTGGACAGCGGACTGGAAATGGAATACACGCCCGGTCAGTTTGTCGAGGTGTCGCTGGCCGGCATCGGTGAGGCGCCGATTTCCATCTCCTCAACCCCGACACAGAAGGGGCTGGAGTTGGTCATCCGTAACGTCGGCACCCTGACCCGCGCCATCCACAAGCTCGACGTCGGCGCCAAGCTCGGCATCCGCGGTCCCTATGGCTCGACCTACCCCGTTGAACAGGCCAAGGGCAAAGACCTGGTCTTCGTCTGCGGCGGCATCGGGCTGGTTCCGCAGCGGTCGTTCATCCGGTACGTCCTGGACAATCGCGCCGATTACGGCAAGGTGACCGTCCTGCTGGGCACCAAGTGCTACGATATGCGGCTGTTCCGCGAAGAGATCGCGATGTGGATGGAGCGCAAGGACATGTGCGTGATGGAGACCATCGACGAAGCCCACGACTGCTGGGACGGCAATGTCGGCGTCGTAACCACCCTGATTCCGAAGATTGAAAACGAGCTGCCCAACAGCCTGGTGATGGTGTGCGGGCCGCCCGTGATGTACAAGTTCGTCCTGATGTCGCTGGCCGAGGCCGACGTGCCGCAGGGCAATATTTTTGTCAACCTTGAACGAAGAATGAAATGCGGCGTCGGAAAATGTGGCCACTGCCAGATCAATCAGCACTATGTCTGTCAGGACGGCCCGGTGTTCCGATACAGCGATTTGGCCGATGTGCCGGAGGCGATCTAATATGAGTAAACCCCGTGTAGCGATTTTCGATTTTGCCTGCTGTGAAGGCTGTCAGCTTCAGATTGTCAATCTGGAGGAAGAAATTATCGACCTTATCGGTGTCGTTGATGTCGTCGAATGGCGTGAGGCGATGAGCGAACAGAGCCATGAGTATGACATTGCCATCATCGAAGGATCCATCACGCGGCCGGAGGACGAACACCGTCTGCAGATCATCCGCAGCCGGGCCAAGGTGCTGATCGCACTTGGCGCGTGTGCGGCTATCGGCGGCGTGAACAAGATGAAGAATAATTTTGACTTTAACGAGGTCAAACGCTGTGTCTATGGAAAAGACGCCGAGATGCCGCATCTGGCGACGACCACGACCCGTGCGGTACATGAGGTTGTGCCGGTGGATTTTACGATTCCGGGATGTCCCATCAACGGTGAAGAGTTTGCTCGCGTCGTGCGCGAACTGCTGCTGGGCAAAACGCCGACGATCCCTGACTATCCGGTCTGCGTGGAGTGCAAGGCCAAGGAAAATGTCTGCCGGTATGAGTACGGCGAGATATGCCTGGGGCCGATTATCCGGGCCGGCTGCGGCGCGCCGTGTCCGACGGCGGGTTGGCGATGCTTCGGGTGCCGGGGCTTTGTCGATAACCCCAACGTGGACGCTGCCAAAGAAGTGATGGAGAAATACAAACTCACAGTGGACGACCTGAAACAGAAAATGGTGTTGTTTAACAGCAAATAAAAAGGAACAGAGGCCATCGCCATGAGTAAAAACATTAATATTAATGTACATCATCTGACCCGCGTCGAGGGCCACGGCAATATCGTGGTCAATATCACTGACGGCACGATTGAAAAATGCCAGTGGCAGGTTCCGGAAGCCCCGCGATTCTTTGAAGCGATGGTGCGCGGCCGCCGGTATGATGACATCCAGACGATCGTCAGCCGTATCTGCGGGATCTGCTCAATCTCGCACTCCCTGGTCGCCACCCGCGCCGTCGAAGACGCCCTCAAGCTGGAAGTAACCGAGCAGACCGACCTGGTACGGCATCTGCTGCACTATTCCGAACAGCTTCAAAGTCATGTGCTGCATGTCGGCTATCTTGTTGCGCCGGATCTGTTCGGCGAAAAATCCGTCGTGCCGCTGGTGCCCAAGGCCCCCGACGCGGTCAAGACCATCATCAAGGCGCACCGCGTCGCCAACCAGATGTCTGCGCTGCTGGGCGGACGCATCACGCATCCGGTTACGCTGACGCCGGGCGGAATGACGCGCGTGCCGAGCACTGAGGAACTTAAGGCCCTGAAAAAAGAGCTGGAAGCCATTGTGCCGGACCTGGTGACGATTTGCCAGGTGGTTCTCAGTGTCGCCGGGGGATTGCCGAACTTTACCCGAGATACTGAATACGTTTCGCTCTGGCAGACCCACCCGCGCCACAAGGGCACATTGTCGGATTACACGTTCTATCATGGCGACATCATCAGCACCGACAGCAAGGGCACTGTCGTTCCGATCAGCAAGTGGGAATCCGTGGCCAACGAATATGTTTCACCGCAATCGACCGCCAAGTGGACCAAATGGCACCGCGACTCCTATGCCGCCGGGGCATTGGCGCGGTTCAACAACCAGGCCGAGAAACTCAGCCCGTTGGGCAAAAAAGTCGCCGAGATGTTCGGTCTCAAAAAAGGCTGCTGCAACCCGTATTTCAACAGCGTCGCCCAACTGGCCGAGTGCGCCCACGTTGTCGAGGCCAGTCTTGAGATCATCGACAAGCTCCTGACCAAAGGCACGAAATTCGAAAAAGTAAAGGTTACGCCCCGCGCCGGCCGCGGCCACGCCGGAATCGAGGCCCCGCGGGGCATCCTCTTCCACTCCTACGAGTTCGACAAAAACGGCAACTGCGTCTGGGGCAACTGCTGCATCCCGACCAACCAGAATCACGCCAATATCCAACTGGACTTTGATAAGCTCGTCCCGAAGTATATGGATGAAGGCGAGGACGCCCTGCGTCAGAAGATGGAGATGCTGGTGCGGTCGTATGACCCGTGCATCTCCTGCTCGACGCACTATCTGGATATCGAATTCGTCAGATAATCAGTGCGATTAAGGTTTAACCACCGAAGACGCTGAGGACGCCGAGTATGTTTTATGAATCGGTGTCCCCGGCGGCCTCGGTGGTTTTTTTCTTTTGTTCTTCCGAAAAATGGATAGGCGAAATTATAAACAGTATTCTCAGAGAATGCTGTCGATGCCCCAGCGGGGCAAGATATAATAGCCGGCGGTGGAGCGAAGCGAAACCGCCGGAAATCCGACTGACATTGCCCAAGCCCCAACGGGGCGATACTTTTATTCCTGTCGAATTGCTAATTACGTCCTTTATACTGTCGCCCCTTCGGGGCTTGCAGATTATGGATATGTTGCCCGGTGGTTGCGCTGCGCTTCACCACCGGCTACTGTATATCGTCCCTTCGGGACTTGTCGTATCTGTGAAAGAACGCCATATCATCGACGCATTTAACAGATGAATTTTTTTCTTCGAATCCACATCCTCGGCGGCCTCGGTGGTCATAGTGTTGTCAGAAGCCTTCAAGCGAGACAACGACGGCCTCGACGGCCTGTTCATGGGTCAAGCCGGAAAGATTCACCGTAACATCGGCCCATTGTTGGTAGAGGGGGGTTCGCTTGGCGTACAGGGCCGCCAGAGTCTGGCCGGGTTCGAGGACGACGCCGCGGGCATTGAGGTCGCCCAACCGGGTTTCAAGCTCATCCAGCGGCAGGTCAAGATACACGATGACGCCGTCGTTTTTCAGAGCGTGCATGGATGAGTCGTAATAGACCACGCTGCCGCCGGTGGCGATGACGGCCTTCTTGATATCAATACAGGTGACATAATCCTGCTCAATTTGGCAAAACCCCGCCATCCCGTGAGCCGTGATCAGTTCGCGGAGGCTTTTTTCGCACGCCACCTGAATCAGCACATCGGTATCCAGAAAATATCGCCCCAGCCGTTTGGCCAGCAGCACGCCGACGGTACTTTTGCCGACACCGGGCATCCCGATCAGCACAATGTTGGACGTTTTGTCGATGATCTTTTGTCTCCCGCTCGGCCGCTTCCATGGCCGCCGCGACTGCGATTGTTTTGAACACAGTTCCAAACAGAACCCGACTACCTTGGAATTGTACCAAAAGTCTCGCGGACTACAACAAAAAAGGACGAAAAAAGACCAGAACGCAGCTGTTGTGTAGAGCCGTTGGTAGAATTTTTAAAGTGTGTGACATTTTTTTCTGGCGCATTGTTTTGGGATATGGTATATCTTTGTTTATTAATCACTTATGACAGTTTTAAGACAAGGAAAACCAGATGGAAAATCGCATTACGGGTAAGGATTTGAAAGCAGCCTTGGGCTCGGAGTTGGATCGTCTCTTTGAGGAAGTGGCTCTGGCGGTCAGCCAAGCGCCCTACGGGCGTATCATCGCCGACAGCGAAGAGCCTGTCCGCGACGCGGCGGCGTTGTTTCGCCAACAGCTTTACCAGAAAGCTCTGACCCTCCGGCAACAGCAGATTGAGCCGGCTTTTTCCCCCTCGGCAGACGGAGCCGACCCGGCGGTGGCACAACAAAGGGCGTCAAAAAAGCAGTGTGTTGACGATTAACGGGCGTGTGGGACTGTGCCGGACGGTGTATTGGAATAAACAGGGTGGCACGGTGATTCCGCTGGATACCGCGTTAGGGTCTGATCGTTACAGTCTGGGCGTCCAGGAGATTTGCTGTCGCGTTGGTACGGCGGTGAGCTTTCGTCGCGCCGCCGAGGATATTGGCCGCACCGCCCAACTGCCCGTTAGTGCCGAGACGGTCCGTCAGATGGTTGAGGCGCGTGCAACGTTGGCGTTAGAGGCCCAACGTAAAGGTCACCTCAAGCCGGACTGGACGAGTGCGGACTGTCGGCCGGATGCCCGGCATCCGACCTGTCTGATGACCGGCGCCGACGGTGTCATGGTTCCGTTGGTCACTGAGGCGGAAAAGGCCAGGCGGCGCCAGAAACGCCGTCGGCGGCGAAAAGGCCAACCGCCGCGTCAGGCGATTCGTAAAGGCAGCGATCAACCGTATAAAGAATTCAAGGTGATCGCCTTTTACGATGCAACCGGTGAGCATCACTACGTCGCCGGTACCGGCGGCAACCATGAACAGGCCGGGCGGCTGATACGGCAATACGGCCGGATGTTGGCGATTGATAAAGCGCAGATCAAGTATTCGATCACCGACGGGGCGGAGTGGATTCGGAGGCAATATGCCGGCCAGTTGCCGATGCTGGATGCGAATGTACTGGATTATTATCATCTGCGAGAGCATGTGATCGCCGCCAGCCAAACGCTGTATGGGACGGGCAGTGAGGCATCCGTTCGGTGGCGTAAAGAGATCACCGGATGCATGATCGAACAGGGACCGCTGGCGGTGCTGGATCGATTGGCCGAGGCACTGAAGGCCTTCCGCAGCCCCCGGAAACGTCGGGCGATAGAGGGTCTGCGTCAGTACATCGCCAAACGGGTGGAGATGCTGGATTATCCGGCGTTCCGGGCCAAAGGGTATGATATTGGTTCGGGCCCGACCGAGTCATTCTGCAAGACGCTGACAAGCCGACTGAAAGGCTCCGGAATGCGGTGGGATAAGCCGCATGCCGAAGGGATGATGGCCTTGGCGGCTATACGCAGCAGTAACCTGTGGAAACGCTATTGGAATAGGGCAAAAACCGAGGTCGCATAGCCGCCAGAAAATATGGGCACACACCTTGAAATCGGAAAACATTCGGCAAAAAAACGCTTTACAACCGACGAGTATTGTGATACAGTTATGTGTTCTAAGCGATATTCAATAAACAATAAGTCATAAGCAATAAAGGTAAAATCAGACATGGCACATAAAAAGGGACAAGGGTCATCAAGAAACGGGCGTGACAGCAACCCGAAATATCGGGGCGTCAAGCTTTACGGCGGGCAGTATGCTCAGGCCGGGTCGATTATCGTCCGTCAACGCGGCACGCAGTTCAAACCCGGCTTCAATGTCGGTATGGGACGCGATTATACGCTGTTTGCGACCGTCGAGGGAACTGTCAAGTTCAGCGGGCGACGGGTTGACATTGTTGCATAAAAGATGCACATTGTCACAAATATTCGTAAAAGGTCGGTTTCACATTTTTTTGGGCAATTCGTCGAAATTTTTGAAACGAATGTAGCTTTCATGCGTCTATAGTAATAAGCGGATTGAGACGGCGGGAGATTTAGTGGTCTCTGTCTTATCCGTTGACGTTTCCGAAAGAGCGTCTTTTAAGCGGACGCGGAGCGACCGAAAAATTGAAATCGAGGCAGAGAAATGATTACGTTTAAATGTGAAAAATGTGGCCATGAGTACCGTGTCAATGATGACTTATCCGGCAGAAAGGTGCGCTGTAAGTCATGCAGCACCGTTAACGTCATTCCCGAAGCCAAGGCCGGATGCGGCGACAGTCTTGCCCGTTGCAACACACTGCTTCAGGAACTGCTGAAATGCGAACAGACCGCCCCATCTGTCGAAATAGAGACAAAATAAGCGTTTTGGATCGAACTGATTTTTGATTCGTTATGAACCCGCAGGAGCTTACCGCAAGCGAATGCGGTTTTTTTATGGCTGGACAACGGTATGCGTACGCATCGGTTTTTTTGCGAGAATCCCCACAACAACCGCGCCGTGCTGGATGCGGCCCAGTCGCGGCATCTGGGCAAAGTCCTTAGGCTGCCGGTCGGTGCGGCGGTGGAGGTCTTTGACGGCAAAGGACTTATGGCCGAGGGGATTGTCGAGCGGCTCGACCGCGAACAGGCGGTCGTGCATCTGCTCACGCAAACGCGAATTCCGCCTAAGGCGTCCGGCCGGGTGATTTTGGCCCCCAGTATCGCCAAAGGGGAGCGGTTTGACTGGATGATTGAAAAATGCACCGAGTTGGGCACCGATCATATCGCCGCCGTCCAGTACGACCGAACGGTCAAATTGGGAAAACACACCACCCTCGAACGCGCCCAAAAAATCGCTCTGGCCGCCGCCAAACAGTGCGGCCGACTGTATCTGCCGACACTGACCGGCCCGGCGGTTCTAAAACGCACACAGGACGACTTGCGCACCCGCTATCCCGCAGCGCAGTGGCTGTACGGCCACCCCGACGGGAAACCGTCGGCGGCGTTTACGAACTTGCAACAGCGGACTGATTTTGTCGTGTGTATCGGCCCCGAAGGGGGATTTTCAGATGCCGAATTGGCTGTTTTTGCCGCGGCCAACGCGCAGCCGGTCTGCATCAATCCCAACATTCTCCGAGTCGAGACCGCCGCGGTTGCTTTTGCATCACTGTTTTGCCTTAATCTGTCATCGTGATTGCTGTCCTCTTCCCATCTCACGCAGTTGCATTAAGGAAATTTCTTATTAATCGCCAAGAGAACACGCCCAAACCGCCGTTTTCTGCGTATAGAGAGTTAGATATTAACCCTTTGATCGACCGGGGAACGGATTATGAAAAAATGCCAGAATCAAACCATCGCCGAGGAACTGACCGGCCTTTTGCTCAAGCTTAGCGAGGGCAAAAAGGACCCGCAGACACGAAAACACGCCAACCGGTTGATCGCCCGCATCGGGCCAAAAGACATCGCCCAAGCGGAGCGGCAGTTGATTGAAAACGGGCTGTCGCTGAAGAAAGTCCAGCAGCTTTCCGCCGCTTTTGTGTTAATGGGGGTACTGGACAACAACACGACCGACTTGCGGCATCGCTTGCCGGACGGGCATATTCTGCGTAAAGTAATGGCCGAGCATGAGATTCTCCTTTGTTTTTTGGCGGAATTGGAGGAAATCAACGACCACATTCAGGCTGCGGACAATGTTCGTTCCGCCACCACCGAAATGATGCGCTTGGCCCATATCGCCGAGCACCTCAACGCAATGCAGGAACACGTTGACCGCGAAAATGATATTCTCTTTCCCGCCCTGAAAGAACACGGATGGGAAAGCTTGTTCGGCCGTATTCAGAGCGATCACGTCTATCTCAAGATGACCGTCAACGATTTGGTCAAATTGACGATTGCCGCAGACCGCATCGCGCCGGCGGTCTTCAAGGCACGGCTATCCAGCACGGTTAAGTATTTGTGCCCGATGATGCGGGAACACTTGTTCCACGAGGACAAGGTGCTGTTCCCGCTGGCTGTAGCGATGATCGAAGATGACGCCGTCTGGCAGCATTTGAAAAAGGTCTGCAGCGAGATCGGCTACTGCGGGATTCATCTCTAAATAAGATTAAAATTGCCTGAATTTACTTAAATTTTAACGCGCAATAAAAAAAGGCCGGATTCGAGGGGTCCGGCCTTGCTGAGATGCACATGTTAATAAATATATCACCTATATTGATCTACATCTCAGCATCAAAGTAACACATACTGCTATAAGAAGTAAAAGAGCAATTATTTCATACTTGATTATACGCTAATCATCGGCATGTTCAAACAAAAAACTTAGAAAATTTTGATTTTTATAAACAATCATCATTTTTAGGATAAAAAAGGCGATATTTCCCAAAAAAAAACGATTCCCCTTCTCCCCCTTCGCAACTGCAAAATCGCCGTTTGCCGATTTTTTGATTGACCCTCCGCTCAAACGGAGTAGGATGCCTTATATGATCGATAAAGGACTTGTTCAAATCTATACCGGACTGGGAAAGGGTAAAACCACCGCCGCATTGGGGCTTGCGCTGCGAGCGGCCGGGCACGGCGGAAAAGTTTTGTTTTATCAATTCCTCAAACCCACGGCACTGGCACTGGGCGAACGCTGTGTCCTGCAGGCCGGCCTCATCGAAGGCATCACGCTTCGCGCACTGGACGAACCTTGGGATATGTTCGAATCGATGGGCGACCAGGAGTCCCTCCGGCGCATCCGCCAGTCCATCAGCGAGGCCCTCAAGGAATTACAGACCGCCGCCCACGAGAAATACTACGATCTGATCGTCCTGGATGAGATTGTCTTCTGCCTTGAGCACGGCCTGACCTCCCTCGACGATATTCGCCGCCTGATCGAGACCCGCGACCCGCACGTCGAGCTGGTGCTGACCGGCCGCGGCGCGACACAGGAGCTGATCGACATGGCCGATCTCGTCACCGAGATGCGACCGATCAAACACCCCTTCGACAAAGGAACCCGTGCCCGAAAAGGCATCGAGTACTGACCTTATCCCCTGACGGCCTCGGCCAACGCGCCGATGAGTTCTTCCGTCTCGTTCCAGCCGATACACGAATCGGTCAGCGACGTGCCGTATTTGAGCACGCCGGCGGCGCCGATGCTTTGTTTGCCCTCGTTGATGAAGCTTTCGAACATTACGCCGCCGATGCTGCGGTTGCCCGCGCGAATCTGGTCGGCAATGTCAAACAGCGCCTCACGCTGGCGTTTGTGGTTTTTGTACGAATTGGCGTGGCTGCAATCAATCACCATTCCCGTCGGGATATGCGCCTTGCGGAGCAGCACCTCGGAAAACACAACATATTCGCTGGCAAAGTTCGGCCCGCCCGAGCCGCCGCGCAGCACCAAGTGCCCGTAGCGGTTGCCTTTGGTCTCGGCGATGATGACCTTGCCGTTGCGGTCGATGCCTAAAAACGAATGCGGGCTTTGGGCGGATTTGATCGCGTCCATTGCCACGCCCAGGTTGCCGTCAGTGGCGTTCTTGAACCCGATGGGCATCGACAGGCCGCTGGCCATCTGTCGGTGAATCTGCGACTCGGAGGTGCGGGCGCCGATGGCGGCCCAACTGACCAGATCGGCCAGATACTGCGGCACAATCGGATCGAGAAACTCCGTCGCCGTCGGCAGGCCGAGGGTAGCGATTTCCAGCAGCAGCTTTCGGCTGACCTTAAAGCCCGTCTCGATATCATACGACCCATCCAGATGCGGATCGTACAGCATCCCCTTCCAGCCCAGGGTCGTGCGGGGCTTTTCAAAATACGCCCGCATCACCAAAAGCACCTGGCCGGCCACCTTTTGCTGAACCTTGTGCAGCCGCTGCGCATAGTCCAGCGTCGCCTCTTCGTCGTGCAGGCTGCACGGTCCGGTAATCACCATCCGTCGAGTGTCCCGCCCGATGAGGATATTTTCAATCTGCCGCCGCGACTCGGCCACAACATGCACAGCTTGGTCGGACTCCGGATACAGCGTTTTGAGTTGATCCGGCGTCACCAGCGGCTTGAAATGCCGTATATTGAGATTGTCTGTAAGTTCCATATTTTCAATAACTTAAATTCACAATAGTTCGTCTGTCATATCCTATCGGTCCATTCGACCGCGCACCTGTATAAAGAAACAAGTTATTATACCAAATCGCCCTTAAAAGAGTACGAGAATTTTTTCCAGCACTTGAAAAGTGTGTGCCCATATTTTCTGGCGGCTATGCGACCTCGGTTTTTGCCCTATTCCAATAGCGTTTCCACAGGTTACTGCTGCGTATAGCCGCCAAGGCCATCATCCCTTCGGCATGCGGCTTATC
>JAAYCR010000047.1 GCA_012729675.1 Phycisphaerae bacterium
CCTTTCTGATCAAATGGCCGAAATCGTACAGGCAAATTCAAATCGTTTGTAGTTGTTTTTTTGTTCAACATATTGTAAATTATGAAGTTACAAGAAAATCAAAATTCAATAACCGGACAGTAGTGATTATTAATCAAATAATTTTATCTGACATTTCCCATTTAAACCGTTAAAAAACATAATTTCTCCTAACGATATCGATAGTTTTACAAAATTCACCCCGGCAACGTCAAGATAAAACCATTCCCTGCACGGGTATCCCAATACAATGGGGAGAGGCTCAAAAATGGGAAAGGTGAAACAGTACATTTTGCTGCCGGAAAATTATAAATATTTCCTCTCCTTAATGACATTGGCACAATGATCGCAACTGTGCCTCTGCACTGGGACGCAGGTGGCTGGGGATAGGGGATAATAACGTTTGGATATTCTTACTCCCTGATCCTTTCAACTCGATAATCGATATTTCTCTTTCTCCCCAAAAATTAATTTCCTTGCACTACGCCTTCAATCCCGACTTGCCTTTGACACAGTCCTTGTAAAAAACAGATGGGCCGCAACATACTGATGCGACCCACCTAAATTGGCGTCTCGATCACGTTTTTTAATCTGTTAACCGGTGATGAAGCCATTACCGCCGTTGTATTCGCCGCCGGCTAGTTATTCGTGAACAGAAGCGGCGCGAATTGATGCAAACTGCGCCGCCAGGTCTGCCATTCGTGCGCGGTATTTTCAGAGACATAAAAAACGCTGTTAATGCCGGCCTGCTTTAAGGCTTCGACACTTTCACTGGGATTGCCGCCGAAACCACCTCTGCCGCCACGACTGCCGCCGATTTCACGGCTGCCGTAACTTACAAAGACCAGCTTGACTTTGTCTTTAAAGCCTTCGGTGTTGTTGACATCATCCATGGAGATGGTTCCGCCGCTGAAGATGCCGATATGGGAAAACTTGTCAAGGTTGGCCAAGGTAATCGTTCGGGTCTGCATCCCGCCCATCGACAATCCAGCCATCGCCCTGTTGGGCTGGTCGGCCAGCGTTCGGTAATGGGAATCGATATAAGGAATCATTTCCTTGATGAGAATCGTCTGGAAGGCATCAAAATTGAATCCTCCAAACCCGCCGCCCCGGCGAGCGCCGGGTGCGCCCGGGGCACCAGCCGATCCGGGAATCGGAGCAGCACCTGGAGCCGCCGCGGGAGCACCAGCACCCGGAGCTCCACCGCGGGCGGGCATCGCCCCTCTTGGAGCGCCGCCGAGGCCACCGGCTCTGGGAACACTGCTACTGGCCATGACGATGATAAAGGGCTTGGCCTTTCCACCGGCGATGAGGTTATCCATAATGATATCCGTCAAACCCTGGATGGGCCAGCCGGTTTCATCTTCCCCGCCACCATGCTGCAAGTATAGAACGGGGTAGCGAGCCGATTGATTTTTATCATAGTCCGGCGGCAGGTATACAAAGATGCGCCGCCATGCACTGGTGCTTGCCGAATAGAAACGGTCCTGGCGGATATGCCCGTGGGGAACATCCTTGAGGGTATAAAAATCCTGATCGTGTGCCGGGATTTCGATACCGCTTTCCAAGCGGGAAGACCCGTAGAATGTCAGTGTTCCATCGTCGTTGGCAGTCGCGCCGTCAATGTTTAAGCGATAATAGTGGAACCCCTCATCCAGCGGTCGTGCAGTTGTTCCCGTCCAAACGCCGTCTTCGCCTTTGGTCATTTGCGTGCCGCCGATGTTCACGGTGACATTATCGGCTTGCGGCGCGGTAATACGAAATCGCGCATATCCCTGCGAGTTAACCTGGGGAAATTGCTCGCCAAACTGGTTCAAAGACGACGGCTTCCAATCATCGGCTATCGTTGTACCGGAATCCTGCGCAAAGCAGAATCCGCATACTGCCGCGGTCGCCCAAAAAAGAATGTAACGCCTGCAGTTCATTTTACTTCTCCTTGTTCTTAAGTTGCCTCATACGATTTTCAAACGGGCTTGCCATGATTCTGCTGACATTTCCCATTTACACGGTTAAATACACAAATTCTCCTAACGATATCGGCAATTCTACAAAACTCACCCCGGCCAGGGCAAGAGAAATCTTTTCCATGCCCGGTTTTTCCCAAAATCCCGTAAACATACGGCTTTTCAAACAGAGGCGAAAAAGGACTTGTTTTTATGTATATCGAGTGGTTCTATAATGCCGGCCGACGGCACGCGGCCTTGGACTACCAGACGCCAAACGCCGTCGAGGCACGGTATCGAAGGGAGTCTCAAATTGCGTAAATCCCATAGGAAAGAAGTCGCTGGGAGTTGTTTTTGAACTGAAAATCAGGTGTCCGTATGTCGTTCCTAGACTCGTAGGAAGCTGATTTTGGGTCATTATAGCGGTTTTTGCGGATTTACAGGTTTTCAAATGCTCTTTGACATGATAAGATTTGCGGCATGAAAACAGATATAGAAAAAGAACAAGTAAAGATCCGGGTGTTTTCTAATTCCGGAGATGCCTTGGTCAAATGACATGAAAGGGATTGTTGAGTGAAATCTTGCAACGAGAAGACGATTATCCAGGCCGAGGGGCTTTCGCGTTACTATCAAGCCGGGGGCGAGGTCGTTAAGGCACTGGATCATGTGACTTTCAGTGTCAAACGCGGGGGATTTACCGCGTTGGTAGGTACTTCGGGCTCGGGCAAATCGACGCTGTTGAATCTGGTTGGCACGTTGGATCGACCCACGGCAGGCGATATTCTCATCGAAGGACAATCACTGGCAAAAGCAACCGAACAGCAGCGCATCATGCACCGGCGCGAACGTGTGGGATTTATCTTTCAAAGTTTCAATTTGATTCCAACGCTGAGTGCCGCAGAAAATGTGGAGGTGCCTATGATGCTGACGAATGTCGGTAAACGCCAGCGAAAAGCACGGGCACTGGAATTATTAAATCGGGTCCATCTTTCTCATCGCGCTTCTCACAAACCGAATCAACTCTCGGGCGGAGAAAATCAGCGCGTCGCGATTGCCCGGGCCATGGCCAACAGACCGGCCCTGCTCCTTGCCGACGAACCGACAGGGAATCTGGACTCTAAAACCGAAACTGCGGTCCTTGAGCTTTTAATCGAACTGCTCACTCAAGATCAGGTAACAATGCTTCTGGTCACTCATGATCCGCAGGTTGCCGCCCATGCCGATCAGATTATCCACCTGCTTGACGGCCAGATCGAGCGGATCGAATCGCTGTCTCAGAAAGACGCTGCTGTTAGTACAGGGGATCAACAATGACTTTCAAGGATAAGGTATTGACTGCCTGTCGAAATATGGGCAGACGTAAAGTAAGATCGTTTCTGGCTTCGCTGGGTGTGATGGTTGGCATTCTAACCATTGTGGTCCTCATTTCACTGGCCTCCGGTGTACGTCAGCATATCAATCGGCAGTTTGAATCGGTCGGCCTGGACCAGATTGTCATTGTGCCGGCCAGTGGATTTTCGTTTCCGGGACGCGGAGGTCCGGCGGGAAGGAATACGACGGGGCCCAACAACAAGAAGATAATTACGCCGGACGATGTTGCTCGCTGGAAAACATGGCCAGGCGTCATTGCTGTCAATCCGGTCATCAGTCTGCCCGGTTCGGTCAATCTCGAATTAAAGTGGCAGGACAAAACACAATCGGTTCGAATAAACGAACCACTCATGCGCCCGGGCCAGGCATTATGGACAGCCAAGCCCGAAGCGCTGGCAGGAAACCTGGAATTAAAGGACTCCGGCACCATCATTCTCAGCCGGGGGGCGGCCCGTGCATTGGGACTTGAAGAGGGACAATTGTCCGGGTTGTCGGGGCAAAACGTCGAACTCGTGCTGCGTACTTCACGAAACGAGACAAAAGGATTCGAATTGAAGGTTCAGGGCATTTCTTCGGAATTGAATACCACCGTCAAAGTTTCTACTGCCGATTGTTTGGCGATGAAGTGCTGGTGGTTTAATAATGACAATCTATTGCAAACCGAGGGCTACGATTCGGTCGTGGTCAATTGTACCGACGTTAGCCGGGCCAAAGAGCTGACCTCGCGTTTTCGCGGTGATGGGGTGCAGGTCCAGTCGCTGGATATTTTTGTGGAGATGGCCAACCGTATTGTGGTCACCATCACCATTATGCTGGTCATGCTTGCAAGCGTTGCCCTGCTGGTCGCATCGATCGGTATTGCCAATACCATGATTATGGCCGTTTATGAGCGTACACGCGAGATCGGGGTATTAAAGGCCCTGGGGGCATCGTGCTGGGATGTTCAATGGATGCTGATTATCGAATCGGGATTTATCGGTTTGCTCGGAGGTGTATTGGGATTACTGGCCGGCTGGGTCATTGGCCTGCTTTTAAACCAGGGAATTAGCTGGTATCTGCAATACCGTGAACTGGCAATACAGGGTGTTTTCTTTGTCGTAACCCCTGGGCTGGCATTTATTGCGATGGTGTTTGCAGCGTTTATCGGCATCACTGCCGGATGGCTGCCTTCGCGCCGAGCGGCAGGCCTTGATCCGCTGGAGGCATTGAGACATGAATAACCCAATACGACATATCTGTAATGGCCTTAGCTCCGGCGTATACAATTAATGACGACACGTCGGCCCAGATTTGACGCATTTGTTTGATAAAAGTTCTCAAACCAGTTGAAGCAAAACAGAAGGTTTGAGCAGAACGGCTCAATCAAGTATCTTCTTGAAGTTTTGGCGTTGGTGGGTAGGATGGGACAGGTGATGGTTACGATGGTTTCAACTGTAGATTGTATCGTATAAATTGTATATTGCGATGCCGGGGCGATTAATATATTTCACAGGAAAGGGTTGAGGATGAATACAACGCGCAGGGTATTTTTGAAGAATGCGACGGCGGCGTTTTTTTGGTAAACGTCATTTCTGTATGATTTTTGTTCTCATGAAAAGATTATGGGGAATAATTTTTGTTCATTTATCAATCTCCACTCTGTAATAATGTCGTGCCATCAATCTTGGGGTCAAACGTAGTCTGGTTATCGTGGCCGAGACGCTACTTGTCATGTATTTCTCTCGGCCCGTCCAGACTGAGGCCGACAGCAAAATTCTCCCCGGCCAGAAACCGGCACCACTGTTCGTCCAGGAGCGTACCATGGGTTTGAATCCCGTTGACGATGCGTTGGGTTGAAAGTTGATGCTTCCGCTGAAGCCCGATTATTTTTCGAAAGGAATCCAAACCGAACAGAGTTGGCTCACCGCCGTGCCAGCAAAACGAAATCACCTTATCGGTTGACGCTTCAATATGTTGGACGATGTACGCTTCCAGAATCTCGTCTGGCATTTGAAACGACAATCCGCTGCCCGTATAGAGATGCCTTTTTTCCAGATAATAGCAGTACCGGCAATTCAGATTACAGCGAGATCCAACCGGCTTTGCGAAAATTTGAAATTCCCGAGACACTTGGTCCATATCAATTCTGCAATCCCCTGCCGGGCGTTATGAATTCTCTACTTCGCCATAACTTCCACCAGGACAACGCTATACGGATCCAGCTCGATCGTTAAATCCCGGCTGTAGGGCAATGTGCTTTCAGCAGGTTTAATCTTATCCGGCTCTTCAAGCGAGCACGCATCGGACAATTGGGCGCTGACCGTGTAAACCTTCACCGTCCTCTCTGGGGCCGCTTTCGATCCCTGCAGTCGACACAGTAATACATTCCGGCTGTCAGCGTAATTAACGGCTTTGATAACAATTCGCTTGCCGTCTTCGCTGCCGGTAGCGATCGCATCAACTGTTCCGGGAGTCCAGTCCTCCGGCTTCATCTGCGAAATCTCATCAAAAAAAACGCTGCGATTTGGGATATCACGAAACACACCCATCGTCGCATCATAGCGCCTCGGTGCATAATGCTCGCTGAACAGCTTTTCAACCACATACCCCGACCCGGGGAACCACGACACATGGTCATGATAAATAAACGCCCGCCACTCCGGGTTGTCGGTGGTATTACGCATCAACAGGGCCGGACAGGTCATCTCCAGATCCGGACTGAGCCGCTCATACAGAATCAGGCTGCCGGCCGAATGCAGCCCGGCACGCCAGTCATATGTGCGGCAAAGTCCCCACTCCAGCACGCCGATCCTGATGTTCGGGTGGGGGGAAATGCGGATATATTCACGCAGCTTGACGAGGTAATCGCCGATGCGCTGAACGCCTGTTTGGTAATTTTCGTTCTCATATTCGTAATTATGACAACCCAGAATATCAAAATTATTTCCGGCGATTTCAATGAGCTTCTTACTCCAAACCATATCATTGGACCGCTTTTGCCCGCAGGCCACGATATTCACCTCCGGCGCGATTTTTCGAATTTGGCTGCCGTAGACATTCACAATCTCGGCATAATCGTCCGGCGTGTGTCCGTGATTCATTGGCTCGTTATCGATCTGGAAATACTTTACATTGTAGGGTTCGGGATGCCCGTTGGTCGCCCGCTTCCTGCCCCACTCAGTTGTCGGTGGGTCATTGACATAATGAATCCAGTCCATCGCATATTGGACTTCTTCGGGATCGGTACTGGTTGCCGCCAGCACAATCAGCGGTTCAGTATTCAATTGCCGGCACAATTCGAGAAATTCTTCGGTCCCGAAACCATAATAGTCCGAATACCCGCCCCACATCTCATTGGGATGGTATGTTCGCGATTCCAGAGGTCCGATGCCGTCTTTCCACTTGTAAGTAGAAGCATACGAACCCCCCGGCCAGCGAATAAACGGCGGCTTCAAATCCCCCAGTGCTTTCAGCAGGTCCGGCCGGAGCATTCCGTTGGCCCGGGCATCCGCCCGCATCATGGATACAAAATCCACCAATACAGAACTGTATCCCTGGGCCGCGATTTCAACCTGGGCCTGCTGGTCTGTTATGGGACTGGTAAAGGAATAGTCGATCTCCTGCCATTCAGTGCCGTTTGTTTCCAGCGGTAGCTCAAGGAGCCGGTTGCCTGCGGCATCGTTGAGTCGAAAACTCACGCGAACCGTTCCCTGCTCTGGCTTGAGCCAGACCGAGCCGTCGTACTGAAGGCCCTCCTGCACATAAATTCGGCCCTGGCGAATGCCGACATTGCCATTGCGGGCCTCCAGCCGGGCACTTCGTGTGCCGTTTTCAAAATCAACATTAGCAACCTGAACATCGCCGTTATCACCAAACGTACTCCAATAAGTCCTGAAATCCCTTCCTTCAAAACCCTGACCCCGGATTTGTTCGGCGTACAGACCATCGACGACAGAGTGATTTATGTGCTCAAGAAACTGCCCGTAAACCGCTTTTTCGACGGTACCCGTGACGCGATCCGTATCGATTAAAAGTACAGCAACCCCGGGCTCCGGAGCCGCCTGGGCCGACAAACAAAAACCGCGGAAAGACCCCGAAAAAACAACAATGAGTATAAAAACAATAATGAAGGTCCGGGGGAAATCCAAGCGCATGGCCTTATAAGTCGAGCTTACTCTCATTTCCTGTCTCCTGATTAAAGCTTTTATTTCTACTGATTGACTTCGTGAATGTCTCTCCAGTCATTATACATAATTCATCTCAGGATACAAATGTGTATCAAAGTAATCCGAACAAAACTGGAGTTAAATTCATCGGATCTGCCACTACAATAATATGTAGTGCATTATGAGGGTACGATTTTTCAAATTCAACTCTACGTATAGGGTCATTAAGCTTTAGAACATCACTCCCAATCCAATGACAGACAACAGGGAGATTTTTTATTTTGGCCAGACGCAAAGTTTTTATAGAACCCGTAGGAAACATCACATGCAATAAATCATAATTATTAATGTGTTTTTAACAAATCGAGATTTCCACATAATCTTCTTTACATGGTTACCAGGGCATTTTTCAAAAAATTGTGCACAAATTCCGTGGATTTACTTCCGAATAAACTGAACTGCCGCAGAATGTTCAGATAGCTGAACCGCTGTACATCGTGTCCGGCTCGCACAAACCCCTTGTACCAGTGCCGTCGTACAATGGCAATCGAGGTCGGTGTATCGTCCTTAAAATCGCCGACCACAAAAATCCGTTTTACCTGTGACACTTTCTATTGTCCATTGTTATGCCAATTTTATGTAATCGATATACAAAACAATAAATTGTACCACATTACATCAGGACCACACACTTTTTCTTTCTTTGATTTCTGGATTTTGAAAACCAGTTGTTCCCATTTAAATCAAAATAATTTGGCCCATCCCCCTAATTTGGGGCCATTGACAATGTTAGGATTTCCCTGTAAATGAGTTCGGAATTACAGGAGAAATCGCATAAATATGAAACGGTTTACGGAAGAGCAGATTGTCGGGATGTTGCGTCAGGCTGAGCAGTCAGGGCAGACGGTTTTCCAGGTGGCCATACTCTTTCGGGCGGCTGCCGAGGCCGAGACCGTCCATGCCCACGCAAATCTGTTCGTTATGGGCCGGCATCAAGGACACCGCAGCCAACCTCAAGGAAGCCATCAACAGCGAGGCGCACGAGTTGGAGTAGATGTATCCGGCGTTTGTGGCCGAGGCCGAAATACAAGCCAATAAAGTCGCCCTCACGTTTTTCAAGGAAGCCATGGCCGTCGAGAAAATTCACCACACGCTGTACACCGAGGCACTCATGCCGTGGCCGGCGGAGCTGACCTGCCCGCGCGGAAGATTTATGTCTGCTCTGTCTGCGGCCACACGGTTTATGACAACGCCCCCGACAAATGCCCCATCTGCAACGTCGCCAAAGACAAGTTTGCCGAGATTGCATGGCCAGTCGCAAGGTAACTGCCATGCTGGCAGTATCGCAGGCGTAGCGGGCGGGGTAATGTGTCAATTTTGAATGCGAGCGACTTTTGAATAAATTGATATAACTCTTTTCTTGAATTTAAGTTATAGTAAATTTGACGGGGCGTATTTCATCCGCTGGCATACGATTTGCAAATATCAACTTTCATTAGTGGTAATGGTGTTTGAACTTATGAAATAACGACAAGACAATCCTTTAATTGAGTTGAAAGGAGAACACGAAGTATGAAGATTCGCCCCTTAGCGGACAAAGTGATCGTTCAGCGTGTCGAGGCCGAAGGCGTAACCGCCGGCGGGATCGTATTGCCGGACTCGGCCAAAGAGAAACCCCGGCGCGGCAAGGTGATTGCCGTCGGCGATGGCAAGATGCTGGACGACGGCCAGCGCGCCCCGGTATCGGTCAAGAAAGGCCAGGAAGTGCTGTTTACCAGCTATGCCGGCACCGAGGTCAAGATCGACGGCAAAGAGTATCTGATTATGGACGAATCGGATATTATGGCGATTATTGAGTAGCCCGCAACACGGTCCTCTTGCCCGTAAAACAACAAGCACGGCCAAGACGGTCGTGATACGTAGAAAAAGACAAAACAGGAGATAATGCATTATGGCAGCAAAAAAGATAGCGTATGATGTCGAAGCCCGCGCGGCGATCCGGGAGGGCATTCGCAAACTGGCCCGCGCGGTCAAGATCACCCTCGGCCCGTGCGGCCGCAACGTCATTCTGGAAAAATCCTTCGGTTCGCCGACCGTCACCAAAGACGGCGTCAGCGTCGCCAAGGAAATCGAACTGGCCGATCCGTATGAAAATATGGGCGCCCAGATGGTCAAGGAAGTGGCGTCCAAGACCAGCAACGTCGCCGGTGACGGCACGACGACGGCCACGATTCTGGCCGAGGCGATTTTCGAGGAAGGCCTCAAGAACATCACCGCCGGCGCAAACCCGATGCAGGTCAAGCGCGGCATCGACAAGGCCGTCGCTGCGCTTGTCGCCGAGTTGCAGAAGATGAGCATCGCGGTCGATTCGGGCAAACAGATCGAGCAGGTCGCCACCTGTTCGGCCAATCAGGACGCCGAGATCGGCAAGACACTGGCGCAGGCGATGGACAAGGTCGGCAAAGACGGCGTCATCACCGTCGAAGAAGGCCAGTCGCTGGAAACCGTTGTCGATCTGCTCGAAGGCATGCAGTTTGACAAGGGGTATCTGAGTCCGCACTTTATCACCAACCCGCAGGAACGCACCGTGGTGTTCGAAAAGCCGTATGTCCTCATTCACGAAAAGAAGATCAGCTCAGTCAAGTCGCTGGTTCCGGTGCTTGAGCAGGCCGCCAAACAGGGACGTCCGCTGCTGATCGTGTCCGAAGATGTAGAGGGCGAAGCCCTGGCGACGCTGGTGGTCAACAAACTCCGCGGCGTGCTGCAGGTGTGCGCCGTCAAGGCGCCGGGCTTCGGCGACCGCCGCAAGGCCATGCTGCAGGATATCGCGGTGCTGACCGGTGGCCAGGCGATTTTTGAAGACCTCGGCATTCAGCTTGAAAACGTCCAGCTCAATCAGCTCGGCCAGGCCAAGCGCATCACGATTGACAAGGACACCACGACCATCGTCGAAGGCGGCGGCAAGACCGCGGACATCAAAGGCCGCATCGAGCAGCTCAAACGCGAGATCGACGCTTCGACCAGCGAGTACGACATCGAAAAGCTGCAGGAACGTCTGGCCAAGCTGGCCGGCGGCGTTGCGGTGGTCAAGGTCGGCGGCGCAACCGAAGCGGAAATGAAAGAAAAGAAAGCCCGCGTCGAAGACGCCCTGCACGCCTGCCGTGCGGCGGTCGAAGAGGGCATCCTGCCCGGCGGCGGCGTTTCGTCGCTCAAGTGCCTCGGCGCTCTGGACAAGATCAAATGCGTCGGCGACGAACAAGTCGGCGTGGATATCGTCCGGCGTGCGGTCGTCGCCCCGATCAAGCAGATCGCCGTCAACGGCGGCCTGGACGGCTCGATTGTCGCGCAGAAGGTTATGGAGTCCAAAGAAAAGAACTTCGGCTACGACGCCCTCCGCAAGGAATACGGCGATATGGTCAAGTTCGGCGTCATCGTGCCGACCAAGGTCGAACGCACCGCCCTGCAGAACGGCGCCTCCATCGCCTCGCTGCTGCTGACCACCGATGCGGTCGTTAGCGAAATCCCCGAAAAGAAAGAAGCCCCCGCTATGCCTCCGGGCGGCGGTATGGGCGGCATGGGTGGCATGGGTGGCATGGGCGGCATGTACTAAGCCGCAGCAGCCCCTGTCAGTCAATCCAGTACCCTACGGGTCTGGCGCAACGCGCGCCAGACCCGTTTTTATTTAGCTCCCCTCCTTTTCAAGGAGGGGACGTCCTGCGCCAGCAGGACAGGGGTGGTTGCGTCACCCCGTGTTCATTCGTCGTTGTTATCTGTTTCCCGTTTGGCCGCCTCGCGGCCATCGAATTATTCTTGTTTTATACCCCCTCCCCCCCTTCGGGGTACTCCCCCTTTGCAGGGGGAGAGCTTTTTTTGCACTTCGGGGTACTCCCCCTTTGCAGGGGGAGAGCTTTTTTTGCGCTTCGCGGTACTCCCCCTTGGCAGGCGGAGAGTTTTTTTTGTCGCTTCACGCCTTTGGCTTGTCAATCACTCTGACAGGCGGGACACAATCCCCGAAAAATCCTGTAAACCGAACGGCTTAAAATCAGTATAAATGGGATACGTCTGTATGGGTCAAAACAAGAGAAAAAGGAGAAAATTATGGCCAGAATTTTATGTTGTGCGGTAATGAGCGTTTGTTTTATTGTTTCCGGCTGTACTAACAAAACGGAGGCTCCGCCTATGGCAGAAGACCAGTCGCATGATGGTTTTTACGGGTTCACGGCCGAGGATATTGACGGCAGGGGGGTCGCGTTGTCCGACTATCAGGGCAGGGCGGTACTGGTGGTCAATGTCGCCAGCAAGTGCGGCTTTACCCCCCAGTACGCCGACCTGCAAGCCCTCTACGACCGGTACAAAGATCGGGGGTTTGCGGTGTTGGGGTTCCCGGCCAACAGCTTCGCCAATCAGGAACCCGGCTCCAACGAAGAGATCAAGCAATTCTGCACGACGCAGTTTGACGTCACGTTTCCAATGTTTTCCAAGATCTCCGTGAAGGGCGACGACATCGACCCGCTGTACGCCTACCTGACGGATGCGGAACGCAACGCCCCGCACGGCGGCGACATTCAATGGAATTTCACCAAATTTTTGATCGGCAAAGACGGCCGCACGCTTGCGCGTTTCGGCTCCCGGACGACGCCTCTGGACCCGGAGGTCATCGCAGCCGTTGAAGCCGCCCTTGCCGGGGAGTCGTTGTAATGCCCGATTATGAGCGGAACAATCTGGATCGGGCCGGCTCGCCCTATCTGCGGCAGCATCGGGACAATCCCGTCTGGTGGCAGGAGTGGAACGCCGAGACGATTGCCGAAGCAGTGCGGCTTCAGCAGAGCCATCAGTTCGTGGGCTTTTAATTGCAGCGAGCCCTGTGGCTGCCAGCAGCCGACGTTGAGAAAGTTGTTGAACCGGCTGCGATGCGGCTGTCCAGATGGCGGTAAAGCGAGGCGATATTCCGCCGCCCTTCAGTCAACTTGAGTATCTAAATTAGATAGTCCTGCATAGGTATATCATCCGGAAATCCGAAATTGCGGTATTGTTTGTGGAAATTTATGGTTTTGGCAAATAAAAACTTGTATTGTGGTCGGGAATTTGGTAATATGGGATTTACAGTCAATAATAAGGGGATTATTGAATGGTGCGAGGTCAGAAGAAACGGACAAGAGAGGACAATTTAGGTTTGAAATTGATAACCCACCGGTCTGACAGCACGGGCTGTCGGCGGTGGGTTTTTGTGTTTTAAGCGTCGAGAAAACTTATTTTGAAGGAATCTGATCATGAAAAGCACAAGAATGGCACTCTGGTTGACGGTGACAATGTCTGCGGTAATGGCGGTCGGTGTTAGTTTTGGACAGGTACACTTTAACGACGGCGGAATCTGGGAGATTAACTACCAAATCAATAACAATGTCCATATTGATCAGGGCGACGAATTCGCCGAAACAAAAACAACGGTCGATATAGTAGAAGGTGGCAGAATTCCAGAGGGGAACTGGCGAGATCCCTTCTGCTTCTTGGCATACAACCAGAGTACGGCATCTGTCTCAGGCGGTCAAGTGGGGTATCTCTACGCCTACGACAGTAGTACGGCAAACATCTCCGGCGGCAGTGTGGACTTCCTCGACACCTATAGCACCAGCACAGCCAACGTCTCTGGCGGCAATGTGGACGGACTCTGGGCCTATGACAGCAGCACGGTGGACATCTCCGGCGGCAGTGTGGGCGGGTTCCATGCTTGGAACTTGCGCAGCGACTCCGAAAGCCGCATTAATATCACAGGTGGCAGTGTCGGCTCGATTCGGGCGGGTATTGATGTGGTCGACAATCAGCGTTTCAGTTTGACAAGGAACCTAATTCTTTCCGACTTGGCCGCATATGGCGTTCAAGCCGCTACTGGAACGGTTAATAATGTTTCACTGGACCATATCTTCACCTACAACTCCAGTACGGCGGAAATTTCCGGTGGTAGTGTTCTCTATCTCTATGCCAACGACACCAGTACGGTGAATATTACCGGCGGCAGTGTGGGCTTTCTCACCACCTACAACACCAGCATTGCCCACATCTCCGGTGGCAGTATGGACCACCTCTGGGCCTATGACAGCAGTATGGTGGACATCTCCGTCAGCATGAACCAGCTCGAAGCCCGCGATACCAGTACGGTGAGTCTCTCCGGTGGCAACATGAGCCAGCTCTACGCCCACGACAATAGCATGGTGGATATCTTCAGCGGCACAGTAAACACGCTCGAAGCCTATGAAAACAGTAGTGTGAGGATCTCTGGTGGCAGGATTGGAGGAACGTCTTACTGGCAAAGCCTCTTCGCCCACGACAACAGCACGGTGGAGATCTCCGGCGGCGATGTCAGTAAGCTTGATGTTTCCGATTTACGCAGTGATTCAGGAAGCCGTATAAATATCACGGGCGGTAGTGTCGAAACGATTCAAGCGAACGTGCGTTTAGTCGGAAATGACCACTTCAGCTTTACCGGGTCGGTTTCCGATTTAGCCGGGTATGGCGTTCAGGCCGCTGAGGGGACGGTTGGCAATGTTCGGCTTGGGGTACTCGCTTCCGACAGCAGCACGGTGGGCATCGCCGGAGGCAGCGTGCACGGGGGGATCCAAGCTTACGATACCAGCACAGCCAACATCACTGGCGGCAGCGTGGACTGGCTCAACGCCAATGAAAGCAGTATGGTGAACATCTCCAGCGGGACAGTATATCGGCTCAGCGCCTTGGATGGCAGCGAGTCGGAAATCTCCGGCGGCAGTGTGGATGAGATCTCCGTTTATGACAACAGCACGGTGAATATCTCTGGCGGAAGCATCACAGGGGAATGGGGAGAGCTAAAAGCTTATGGTAGCAGCACGGTGAATGTCTCGGCTGGCAGTGTGAGATCCCTCGGCGCTTGGAACGGTGGCACGATAAATCTCTCCGGTGGTGATGTGGGCACGCTCAGGGCTAATCAATTCAGCACGGTGACGTTTTTAGGGTTGGATTTTGTTCTGGGTGAGGGGCTTGAGTGGGGCGAAGGGTATGAATTAATTGGTACGGGGATTCTTTCCGGCCAGTGGTTAAACGGTGCTCGCTGGCATACGGATATAGAAGTTAATCATACGACAGCGACGATCCTTTTGATCCCCGAACCGGTGACGCTTGTGCTGTTGGGTCTTGGCGGCTTAGCCCTGCGCGTTAAGAAACGGCGATAATATTCACGTTGGCGCATTATTCCACCGCGGGCCTGCCCGTTCCTCGGGGGGGCCGTGAAAGTTATATCGCTATGAACTTGTCAAAGAACGGGTTGGGATTAATTCAATTCCTGGATTTTCCGCTTGACCCAGTGGAACTTTCGTTTTTGTAGTTGGGGGAGACAGGAATATTGCCGCGCTGCTGCAAAACGGGCTGTTCCATATCCTGACCTGCGAAACGCCGGTTACGTGGAAGGATGCGGCGCCGAATACTCTTCAGGTGCGCGGCCGACCGCCGGCCGATTGCTATCGCGGCGCGTGCAGGCCGATAGCATAATTCTTCGTTGAGGTGCTTGTGATCGATGAGGGGATTGAGTTGTCAATAAATACAAGCCGGCCCGGGAAGGAGAACCCGAGCCGGCTTTGTACTGTCTGCACCTGACAGAAGCGGAGGAGGAGAAGGGCGACAACGTATCAATGGTGCAACACCCTAAAATAAAATGCACAAAGAGCGAATATCTGTTATTGTATGAGTTCCACTTGTTTCAACCGACTTAAAAGATTGTTCTCATTTGTTCTATCGGCGGCCCGCGTTCATGACTATTCCAGCACGGCCTGTTAAAAACCCCCATTTGATTAAGCTCGGAACTCGGCGGCATAATGTGTTCCTTAAATCATCGCTTCGCTTGCTTGCCGTATAAACTATAAAATATAAAATTGCTCTCGGCGGCGAAAAAAAAGAAAACGGTCACATTTATTTCCTCGGCGGACTTTTGTTGTTCTGCATCGCCCCCGGTGGCATCTGACGGACTTGGCTGTGTTTGGCGATTTTCATTGTTCTCCCTTTCGGACGATTGATTGTTTCAACGGGAAAGGACGGTTTTCAGCGGGTGTCGGGCAAAGGATCGGTCTCTTTCAAGTTCCGGCGGACCCCGCCCGCCTTCCACGGCCAACCGCAACTCGGTCATGTTTTTCTGATTGGTCATTTGTACCCCCCAAACGACAGCGTTATCGTATTCAGTTTTCAACTTCATTGTTACAAGGGTTACTATACACGATTGTGAGCGATATATCAAGAAAAAATTAAGAAAAATAAAACAAATATTAACTTTTTCGTTGAAATCAAGCTCTCGACATAGAGGACGCATATATTATCGGGCAATGATTTTGTTAATGCATTAGATTTTTTCGGCGAAGGGATTAACATTTGGGTGTGCAGGGAGGCAGATATGCGAGTATGACCGGGGGAATAGTGTTTGGGATGCCCCCAAAATTCCTGCCCGACAGCGATCTCGAAAGAGAAATCTTGATAGATCACATGGCAGATGCTAATATTAGCAGGGTTTTTACAGTGCGGATAATCTTGTGTTATCGTTTAGATTAGAATTGCAGAATTAAGCTCGAAATGAAATAACGATTCAATTTATTGTTGAGGCTTTATGAGTAGATGTGAAATTTCAAGACAATCGTTAACGCGGAGATGCGGCGTTGGACTTGCGGTTGCGCTGCTGTTGGTTGCAGGTCAAGGGCTGTTTGCTGACGAGTTGCCCGGCAATGACGCAAAGAACCGATCTGAGAGTTCTTCCTCCGGGTCGGTCGGGGTCTCGGAGGCCAAAGCGGAAGCGTTGACTGAGGGGTGGTGGAAACGTTGGGACGCGGATGTCAAAGATTCTGATGACCCGAACGAACTGATCCGGGCCAAACTGAACGCCGTCATCACGGTGCTGGAAACCGATGAACTGGATCAAGCGAAAAAAAAGATCGCCATCGATGAGATCGCCAGTCCGGTTTTTGATTTCCAGTTGATGTCGATGCTGGCGTTGGGCAGAACCCACTGGGGCCGGCTGACGTCCGAAGAGCAAGCGACCTTTACGGAACTGTTCACGAAACGGCTCAGAGGCTCTTATCAGGACATCGTTTCGCACTACAGCGATCAAAAGGTCAAGCTTGGGCAGGCCGAGCCGGAACGGAATGGCATCAATATCACCATGGACATTGTCTCCGAGGAGAGCACGATTTCGGTGCGGTACAAGATGCGAAAGCTTGACAACCACTGGCGCATCTACGACTTGGAAATCGATGACGTCAGCGCCCTGCTGACCTATCGGTCGCAATTCGATGATATTCTTCGCAGGGGCACCGCTCAGGACTTATTCAACCATTTGAAAAAAGACGCTGCTCCGTGACGGAGCCGGCACAGGCTTGATTTTGACCCATGATACACCTTCGCATCCTCAGAGATTTTTTTTACGAGCGTATCGTTCTGAACCATCCTGTGATGGTTTTGATTGGTATTCTGGCGGTTGCGGGTGTGTTCGTCATGGGGGCCAGGCATTTCAGGCTTGACGCATCGGCCGAGACGCTGGTTTTAGAGGGCGATCCGGATCTCAGTTTTTCCCGCCGCATTAATGCCCTATACGGCCAAGGCGACCTGCTGATGCTGACGTTCAGGCCGCATGAGGACCTTTTCTCGGCGTCGGTGCTGGATACTGTGGGTCGGCTGGGGGACGAGTTAAGAAAAATCGAAAATCTTGAGTCCGTCCTGACGATTCTGGATGTGCCGCTGCTGCGAAGTCCGCCGGTGTCTCTGAGCCGGCTCAGGCAGGACACCCGCACCCTTGAGTCGCCGGATGTGGATATGCAGCTTGCGCGTAAGGAGTTTGCGCAAAGCCCCCTGTACGAGAGTCTTCTGGTCAGCCCGGATGTGAACACCACGGCGATTTTGATGTTCTATCCTCGTGACATAAAATACGAGGAACTGTTGTCACAGCGCGACGCGCTGCGCCAGAAAAAATCAGCCGGGACGATGACGGAGGCCGAGCGGCAAACATACGGCGATGTGGAACGGCAATTCGTTCAATATCACGACGAGGTTCGGCAGCGTCGCCACCAGGATATTCAGGCGATTCGCGCTGTCGCGGAGGCGTATCGTTCGCACGGGACGCTGCATCTGGGCGGGGTGAGCATGATCGCCGACGATATGATTTCTTTTATCAAGAGTGACCTGCGCATTTTCGGAACGGCCGTGTTCCTGCTGCTGGTATTGACCATCGCCGTGATCTTCCGAAGCGTCCACTGGGTTGTCCTTCCGATGGTGATTTGTGCGGCCTCGGTGGTTTGTACCGTAGGGCTTCTGGGCTGGGCCGGCTGGGAAGTGACGGTGATCAGCTCGAACTTCATTTCTCTCCAGTTGATTATCACGTTGTCGATGACCATCCACCTGATGGTGCGGTATCGGGAGTTTGCCGCTGATCTTCCTAAGGCGAATCAGCGGGAATTGATCCTTTTGACCCTCAATCAGAAGATTCTACCCTGTCTGTATTCGGCCCTGACCACTATCGCAGGGTTTTTGTCCCTGGTGTTCAGCGATATCCGTCCGGTCATCAGCTTTGGGTACATCATGGTGGTCGGCGCGGCCGTGTCCTTTGTTGTCCCGTTTTTGATTCTGCCGGCCGTTCTGGCTTTGCTGCCGCGGGATGTGCCGGCGTCATCGCGCCCCTCGCGATGGCAGTTGCCCCCGATGCTGGCTCGGTTTACGCAGGCCTGGGGGCCGTGGATTGCCGTGGCCGCGGTTGTTGTGCTGATTGCCAATCTGGTGGGGATAAGCCGACTTGAGGTCGAGAACAGTTTTATCGATTATTTCAAATCAAACACCGAGATTCATCGCGGGATGAAAGTGGTGGATCGGGAACTGGGCGGCACGACGCCGTTGGATATTGTGATTGACTTTGAATCGGCCGCGCCGTCGGAAGCGGCCCTATCCGGCGACGCCGGCGATCCTGATGACGATGTCTTTGACCTGTTTGAGGATGTGGAAGCCGCGGCCGAGGAGACGCGATACCGATATTGGTTTACGCCCGAAAAGGTCGCGCGGATTGCGGCGGTTCACGACTACCTTGACGGCCTGCCCGAAATCGGCAAGGTGTTGTCGGTTGTGACCCTGACCCGGATGGTCGAGCAGGCCCTCGAGCGCGATGAGCCGTTGGACGGCATGGAGCTGGCCTTGCTGTTCAATCAAATCCCCGAGGATCTGACCGAATTGCTTGTCCGGCCTTATGTGTCGGTCGAGCATGATCAGGTGCGTCTGGCGGTCCGCATGCGGGACTCCGACCCCGACCTGAATCGCAACGACTTGCTGAACACGATCCGCTTGGCGTTGACGGAGACACTTGCTTTTGCGCCCGAACAGGTTCACCTGGCCGGTACGATGGTGCTGTACAACAATATGCTCCAGAGCCTGTTCCGCTCTCAGGCGGTGACGCTTGGTTTTACCGCGCTGCTCCTGATGGGCGCCTTTTGGGTGTCGTTCCGATCCCTTTGGATCGCCGTTATCGCCCTTATTCCGAATATACTGGCCGTTAGTTGCGTACTCAGCGTGATGGGCTGGCTGAACATTCCGCTGGACATGATGACCATCACCATCGCCGCCATCGCCGTCGGTATGGCGGTGGACAACACCATCCATTATGTTTACCGGTTCAGGGACGAAGTCGAAGGCGGCGGCCGTTACCTCGACGCCCTGCATCGGTCGCACAACAGCATCGGCCATGCGATGTACTACACCACAGTGACACTGGTGATCGGGTTTTCCATTCTGAGCCTGTCCAATTTTATTCCCACCATCTACTTTGGCGTATTAACCGTTCTGGCCTTTATCGTCGCATTGCTGGCGTCGTTGACGCTCTTGCCGTATTTGCTGGTGTTGACTAAACCCTTTGGCCCGGAGTCGCCGGTCGAAAACCGAAAGGAGAATGAGGTATGAAAAAAGTGTATGGGCTGATTCTGTTGGGGGTGCTGATGATGGCGGGGTGTGCGTCGAACGGGCGCACGCTGAACACCGGGCCGACCGAGACGGTGGGTTTTGGCGATGACCCTTTTTTCGATGCGCTTGAAGAAGAATATGCACAACGGCAAGTTGTCATTTCCGACCCGCTGGAACCGGTGAATCGTGTGATGTTCGGGTTCAACGATGTCTTTTATTTTTGGGTGGCCAAACCGGTGCTGCAAACTTACGAGCACGCGGTTCCCCGGCCGGCCCGCATCGGTATCCGCAACTTTTTTGACAACCTGGCAACCCCTGTCCGTGTGGTCAATAACCTGCTTCAGGGCAAAAACGAGCAGGCCGGCAGGGAAATTGACCGGTTCGTTACCAACACGACGGTCGGCGTCCTCGGATTCGGCGACCCTGCGACGGACCGATACAACCTCCCGCCATCTAGAGAGAATCTGGGACGCACCTTGTCGGGGTATGGGTTCGGCGACGGCTTCTACATTGTCTGGCCGTTGTTAGGTCCCTCGACCCTGCGCGATTCGGTCGGTATGGCGGGCGACGCCTTTCTGAATCCGGTACGCTACGTCAAGCCGATAGAGGCTTCGATCGGCATATCCGCCGCCAACGGCGTAAACAAAGGGTCCTTTTATATCGGCGACTATGAAGCGTTCAAAGAAGCGTCGATTGACCCCTATGTCGCGATGCGCACCGCCTATGTTCAATACCGTAATTCGGAAAATCAAGCCCGGCCGATGAATCCGGAAGACTGACTTGCCGCGCGACGCGAGCAGCCGGTTTATATGAATATAGAACACCAATAGCAGCACCACTCTTCGAAAGGAAGACATTATGGGTAGAAAAGTCATCGTATCGGCACTCCTGCTTTCATTGTCTCTTGTGCTGTGCGGTTTCTCCTCAGCGGCTCCGCTCAAACCACGCATCATCGTACTGACCGACATCGCCCCCAACGACGTAGAACCCGATGACACGGAATCCATGATTCGGCTTATGGTTCATGCCGACCTGTTCGAAATTGAAGGGTTGGTGGCGACCACCGGCTGGAGCAATACGGGCGGGCGGGAACGCATCGATTTCATCTATAATGCCCTCGATGCGTATGAGAAAGACCTGCCCAACCTGAAAAAACGTTCCGCTCAGGACACCCAACTGGCCGATGAATCCCGGCAGGAAATCGGATACTGGCCAAGCCCGGAGTATCTGCGCTCCCGAACCATGCTGGGCAGCACGAAAATGGGATACCGCTTCATCGGCGAGAATAATGATTCTCCGGGGAGCAATCTGATTATTCAAATGGCGGATGAAGATGACGACCGTCCGATTTGGATTACCGTTTGGGGCGGCGGCAACACCCTTGCGCAGGCCATCTGGCGTGTGCAGAAGGATCGCACGGAAGAGCAGCTCAAGGCCTTTTTACGTAAGATCCGAGTGTACACCATTACCGATCAGGACAGGCCGTGGGGGCGTGATGTTGACTTTGCGATCAGTTCTCATCAATGGATGCGCAGGGAATTCGAGAAAGACCTTCTGTTTATCTGGGATGAATGCGCCTGGCTTTTTCAAAATGCAACCGGTGTCAAAAATTGGGACGCGTATGCAGAGCATATCCAGGGGCACGGCCATCTGGGCGTCCTCTATCCAAAATACAAATGGGGCGTTGAAGGCGACACCCCGTCGTTTCTGCACGTGATGCCGGTTGGACTCTCGGATCCCGATGTCCCGGGGCAGGCCGGCTGGGGAGGGTATTTCACCTGGGGCACGGGACCGGACAACGTCACCCGCTGCTATATCAATCAGGAAGGAACGGAAACCTTCGCCCGTTCGACTCATTATCAAACGCATTTTTATCCGGCCATCTTCAATAATTTTGCCGCCCGGATGGACTGGGCGAAAGACGGCAAGGGAAATCGAAACCCGATTGTCATCGTCAATGACAGCACGGGTATGGATATCATTTCGTTGAACCCTCAGCCGGGAACGTCGGTCACACTGGATGCGTCCAAATCCCATGACCCGGATGGAGACAAATTAACGTTTTCATGGTGGGTGCTGCCCGATGCGGGTACGTACCCAAAAGAGATCACTCTCTCAGATAACCGGGCAGACCGTATAACCGTTCAAGCTCCTGCCGATTCGGCAGGAAAAAGCGTCCACATCATTTGCGAAGTAACGGATGACGGAACACCCAACCTGACACATTATCGACGGATTATTGTTGAGCCGACCTCCGGCCCTGAACGGGGCAGTAAAGAAACACTGCAAAGACAATGAAGCAATGCCGAGGCGGTATTTGCGTAGAATGCGTTAGGCCGAAGGATTGAAAAGGTGGATGCGATTGCGGGACGAGAAGGCGGTATTGTGCGGATGGACGATCAACATCACAGGGCATCTCGGCACCCACAAGCTTCGCTTGAAGGTGCCACCCGGGTTTTGATTGACTGTTGTCAATTGACGATTGATTATTTGTCAATCTCGCCGAGGTCACCCGTCGCACAGATCAGTTACTGGGACTATATAACAGGCAATAACTGCCAAAATGCAACTGCGAAAGCAATAAACCGGTGCTGTTTGACTTCAACATGGAAACCGTCTGTGAGAATCAAAGAGACTTATCCTGATTTTTAAGGCATATTATGTTCAACAATAAACATAAGAAATATATTTCAATCGCTATATTTGTTCTTTTATTTGTGGGAATGATTTATGCAGTTAAAGTATATTTAAATAGGCTTGATTGTAGCCTGAGATTACAGTCTCTCTGTTCCCTTATGTTGGTATATCACAATGAGTACAATGAGTTACCGAACCATGAAAGATGGTATGATTTGTTAATTTGTGAGTTTGCTCTTCAAGACGACTTTTTTAAATGCCCAAGTTGCCAGAAAAAAGGGAAAATAGGAACGTATTTCATCAATAAACATCTTAACTCTAAATGGGATGGCCCCGGCGATCTGGTATTTCTCTTTGAAGGAGAGTTTGGCTGGAATCAGTATGGCGATGCAAATGATATATTGCCGTTACATTCCGGTGGGAGCCACGTTTTGTTTTTAAATGGAAATGTTGAGTTTATTAAACAAGAAGACTTTGACAAGCTCATATGGACCTCATCGAGTAATAAAACTGTAGATAACGAAACGACGGGGATAAATATAAAGGGCCAGTCACAATAGTGTTCGACGGGTGGCCTCTGCAACGAATAAGCATGACGGCGTAAAATGAAAGGGCATAACATGGGTGGCACCTTCAAGCGCAGCTTGTGGGTGCAGAAGATACGGCAATGTTTACGATGTTTAACACGATAGAAACAACTGAAGGCCGAAGGATTGAAAAGGTGGACGCGATAATGGAAGCCAACCCGTCGCCTCAGGATGTAGATGTTTTTGGAAAAAATATGAGAAGCATCCGATTGCAGGGTTTTCACCTTACCCCGGTTCTGTGCCGATTTCTCCAGCCAAAGGCGGAGGTGTGGCACCGTAGTTAATAATATGATATTATGTCGGAGAATGTGTCATGTTGTATTATTCAACAGGCGAGGAAGTTCATAGTAAGGATACAATTTTGTGGGCTGATAAAAAGGCGATAATAGAGTTTATTATCGAAGGAGGTACTCAAGATGCTGTAAGCTATAATGCACCAGAGGGTGGAATAATGCTATTGGTTGATTGGAATGGTGAAAATATAAACAGTATCCTTGAAACTCCGGTTGACGGGGTGTTTGATGAGGATATAACTTTTGTTAGACGAGTCAAGGATGAAAACTCAAAATAATAAAAAAATGAAACCATGTGTAATAGCCCATCGATTGGTTGGTTGTTAAAATGGGCTGGATGCAGTGATTGTAATGACGGCGGGTGGCCTCTGCAACGAATAAGCATGACGGCGTAAAATGAAAGGGCATAACATGGGTGGCACCTTCAAGCGCAGCTTGTGGGTGCAGAAGATACGACGGGTGGCCTCTGCAAACGTGATAAATAGTCAATTGAAAAACGGCGGCGGGTGGCCTCTGCATAATTGACAAATAATCAATCGTCAATCGGCAATAGTAAATTGAAAAATGTGTGGCACCTTCAAGCGCAGCTTGTGGGTGCAGAAGATACGGCAATGTGTACGATGTTTAACACGAAAGAAACAACTGAAGGCCGAAGGATTGAAAAGGTGGATGCGATAGCGGGGACGACAACGCGGTATTACTACGACGACCAGCGGGTGGCGGTGCAGACGCTCGTTTCCGGCAGTGTCGAGACGGACGACCGGTATTTTGTCTTCGGCAACTACATCGACGA